>CAMKJU010000108.1 GCA_946413265.1 uncultured Lentisphaerota bacterium | reverse complement strand
CGCCGCCGGAGATGATGTAGGTTCCCATTCCCGCGCCTTGCGAGCCACCGATGCCTGCAGCGCCTTCCTTGCCCGTCGCCGTGATCGTGCCGCCGAAAACCGTCACCGTGCCGAATCCGCTGCCCGCCGCCGCGCCGATGCCGGAGCCGTTCGCGCCGCCGTTTGCGATGATCGTGCCGCTCTTTATGTAAAGTTTCCCGGTTCCTGAGACTTCGCCGACCTTTCCTCCGATGCCCGGCGCGTTCGCGCCGCCCGTCGCCGTCACCTTGCTGGAGTCGCCGGTGCCGCCGAAAATCCACAGCGTCGAACCTTCGGGGACGTAGATCGCGGGACGGTTCGTGCAGCCGGTGAGCGAGTTTTCTCCTTTGAAGTGCAGTGTCGAGAAGAGGACCGCACTCTTAAACGCCGTGTAGGCGGCGTTTTCAAGAGTCGAGGACGTGTTGAGCGTGAGATTCGAGGCGACAATCTCACAACCGATGCCGTCGTAGAGGCTGAATTCGCCCGCCGTGTCCTTGCCGGTGACGACGTATGTCCCGTAAGAGCTGAAGGTCACGACGCCATTCGCGCCGTCGTAAGCCCAGCCGTTGCCGGTATGCGAAACGCCGGCGACGAGCCCCCGCCCGTTGATCCAGATCGAAGCGGCGGCGTCAGGGTCGGTCAGCGTCCACGAGGCGTAGAGCGTGACGTCGCTGCATGTCGCCCACTCCTCGGCCGTCGGCGTGCCGTCGGCGTTGTAGTATTTCGTGCCGCCGCCGTTCTTCTCCGTGAACCAACCGTTGAAGGTCCAGCCCGGGCGCGACGGCGGAATTGGCGCGGTCGGATACGCGTAGCCGAGGCGCGCCGTCGTCGATTCGCTCACGCGCTGCGAGTCGGAAAATTTGAGAGTGTATTCGATGGCGGGGTGAGAATCGGCGTCCATCGCCGAACCGCATGTGGCGTTTAACGTCACGCCGCTATCCACATAGACGTTGCCAGAATTGCCAACACTGCCGCCGCTGCCGCCATCGCCACCGTACCCGCCGCGCGAACCACGTCCTGACCATGCCGTGCTGCGGCTTAATACCGAACCTGCGCCACCTCCACTGCTGCCGCCGCTGCCGCCGCCGCCTGTTCCGCCGTTCGGCCTGCTCAAGTCGTAGATTGTCAGCGTATAGTCTGTGCCGCCGCCGCCGCCGCCACCGCCACCACCGCCGCCGCCGCCGCCGCCGCCGATGGCATAGGGCACCGCGCCGCCGCCGCCGCCGCCTGCACCAGCTCCACCGCCGCCGGCGGTATATTGAATCGCGTAATGCGTCTGAAGATCGCCACCGTCGGACGAACCGCCGCCCGCTCCGCTTCCCGCCGCGCCTCCGGTCGCCTCAAGCGTCACATTGCCCAGAACGTAGAGCACCCCCATCGACGAACCGCCTCCGCCGCTTCCACCTTTACCGCCGCCGTTGCCGTCCTTTGTAATGACATCGGCGTCAGATGTTGTCCTGACACGGAAGCCATCGCCTCCATTGCCGCCGCTGCCGCCATCGCCGCCGACACCGCCGATGGCAGCCGCCGCTCCGCCGCCGCCTGCACCGCCGTGGCCGCCGCCCGTGGAGTCGGTGTTGCTCGCCCCGGCATCCGCGCTTCCGCCCCAGTCTGAGTTGCAGCGCCAGTCGCCGCCAGCGGCACCGTTCGCCGCGTTGCCGCCGCTCACGTTGAGCGTGCCGCCGCCGGTGACGACCAGCGTCGAGCCGTCGTTGAGGCGGATGCCCGCGCCGGCGCTCGTCGTGCCGCTCGCGTGGCCGCCGTAGACATTGAGCGTGACGCCCTTGGGAACGTAGAGAACCGTCTTCGCGCCGCCCTCGACGTAGAGGGCGCTCGACGTCGTGCCGATGCGCGAAATCGTCGCGTTCGCCGTCACCTTGTAGACGGTGTTGTTCTTGAGCGTCTTGCCCTCGTCGCCCGGTCCGAGCGTGTCGACCGTGGTGAACCCGGCCCGCGCCGCACATGGCGCGAGAAGGGCCGCCACGACGCAAAGCGCGCCGTGAAAGCAGTTTTTCATTCTGCGAGTGCCTATCATATTCAATTCGCTTCTAAACCGTGCGATAAGTATATCATATTTTTGTTCGTTACCGCATTTTCAACCATTAAAAACACGGATTTTTCAACCCTTATCGCGCAGCAAGCCGCCCGCCTGGTAGGGCGCGATCACCGAGTGCGCCGCCTTGCCTCAGGCAGTTCGCGGATCCACACGTTGCAGAAACGGACAGGACACAGATGCTGTTGAAGTTTTACCGGTCCTTTGTCGGAAGGCGGCTTCGTCTGGCGGGTGCGGCGGATGTGCCCCGTCGGTCCTTCCAGCGGCCAGCCGTCCTGCACGAGCACGCCATTCAGGAACACCGTCACGGAACCGGGTCGGACGCACTTCGCGCCGTCGAACACGGGACGGTAGAACACGATGTCGTACGTCTGCCATTCGCCTCTGCGACGGGTGGGGTTCACAAGCGGCGGGTTTTGTCCGTAGATCGACGCGGCCTGTCCATCCGCGTAAAACGGATGCTTCATGTCGGCGGGATCGGTTTCGTGGCTCTCGAAGATCTGGACCTCGTAGAGTCCCATCATGAACACGCCCGAATTGCCGCTGTTCATGTCGTAGGGAGGAAGATTGGCGGGCACCTGCCATTCGACATGCAGCTGCACGTCGCCGAACTCGCGGCGCGTGCGGATGTCGCCAGCGCTGCGAGTTGCTTCGATCGTGCCGTCCACGAGCTTCCACTTCGCCTTGCGGCCCTTCATGTCCGTCCAGTTCGCGTCAAAGCTCTTCTGCGTTCCGTCAAACAGCACCACGGCATCGCTCGGCGGCTTCGCCGCCCCCGCCGCCAGCGCCGCCACGACCACAGCCAACCCAAGCACATTTCTATTCACTTCTCTTCCTTCGCATTTTTATACATGCAGACTGAAAGCACGGCCTGGTACGCGAGGCAGGCGAGAAGCACCCACACGAGACCCGTGCTTCCCGCGCACTTCTGGGCGAAGCCAAGGACGGGCGGCACCACCGCCCCGCCTGAGATCGCCATCACCATCAGCGCGGTGATCTCGTTCGCCTTCTCGGGCAGCTTGTCGAGCGCAATGCCCATGCACATCACGAAGGTGTTCGCCGAGGCGACCGACGCCACGAACACGCAGGAGAGGAAGGCGACGGGCCCTGAACAGACGAAAAAGGCCGCAACGGCAAGAACGCACAGCCCGATGCACCAGGGGAAACACTTGGCGGGAGGAAACCGGACGAAGAGTGCCGCGCCGGCGGCCGTCGCGAGCGTCTTGCCCACGAAATAGACCGTCGGACCCGTACCTGCCATGTTCACGTCGACTTTGTACACGGTCTTGAGGAACTCCGGAATCGCCACCGAGAAGCCCACGTCCAGCCCCACCGCGAAGAAGATGCCGACGGTCAGCGCGAGGACCAGCGGATCGCGCAGGAGCGCAAAGCAACTGCCAAACGTCGTCCGCGTAACGGTAGGGTCATGCGTCCCGCGTGACCGTATCGTCTCCCGCTCGTCCGGAATCCGCGAAAGCATCAGCCACGCGGCGGTCGCCGCCGCGAGCACGCCGTAAATCGGAAACACAAGACGCCAGTTCCCCATGACGCTCGCCGCGACGTAGATGAACACGGGCGTGAGCGCCGCGCAGATCGCCTTGACGAACTGTCCGAGGGAGATGCGGCTTGCCAGGAGCGCCGGCGGCGTGACGTTGCCCAGCAGCGCCGGAAGCGCCGCCTGCAAGATGGTGTTGCCGATTCCGATCAGCGCGAACGCCGCGAAATACGGCCACGGACGCCCCGCGCCGCCCGCAAGCGGAAGAAGCATCGCGGCCACCGTCACGGCAAGCGACACCAGCACCGCGTTTTTCCGCCCGATTCTCCCCGAAAGCACGCCCGTCGGCAGCGAAATGAGGAAGAACCAGACGAAGATCATCGACGGCAGAAAACCCGCCGTCACGTCGTCGAGCGCGCATTCGCTCTTCACCTGGTTCACCACCGGCCCCACGATGTCGGCGAACCCCATTACGAAGAACCCCGCCATCATCGGCAACAGCGCCGCGATTCCGCACTTCTTTTCAGCCGTCATGACTTCTCCTCCTCTCATGTCCGCACATAGGCCTTGATTGTCGCGTGAAGCTTCTCCGCGCCGGGACCCGACGGGCGCACGACGTACTTGCCCACGGCGGCAGGCACGATGAACGTCTCGGCGTAGTGGACGGTGAACGGCGCAAACGCGCCCGTGGGACTTTCCACGGTCGCCTCTTCCCCTTCCACGAGGTTCAACACGTTCACGCCCCCGCACGTATCGTGCGCGACGGGTTCCGTGAACCAGTGGCGGCGCGTCTCGATGAACTCACGCTCGTGCAGTCCCGTGCGCTCCTCCTTCACGCCCGGGCGCTCCGAAACCGTCTCGACGCGCCCTACGAGGTTTTTGCGCACCCATTCCGTGTCGCGGTCGAACTGGATGTTCGCCAACGCGTGCTCCACATGTATCGGACGCGGCCTGCCGTCGAGGCCCAAGCGTCCCCAGTCCCACATCTTGAACGTGAAGATGTAGGGCGTCGCAGAAATCTCCAGCACCATGCAGTTCGCGCCGGAACAGTGGATCGTCCCACCGGGGATGAGGAAATGGTCGTGCTTCTTCGCGGGGAAGGCGTTGACGTACCTGAGTGCGTCGAAGGAACCCGTCTTCTCGCTCGCGCGGAGCGCGTCGGCGAACTCCTCGCGCGTGACGCCGGTCTTCTTGCCGAGATAGACGACTGGCGACGCGGATGCGTCGGCGTCGAGCAGGTAGTAACTCTCGTCCTGCGTGTAGTGCATCCCGAAGGCGTCCTGGATGTACTCCGTGAGCGGATGGCACTGGAGCGACAGGTTGCCGCCGCGCATCGTATCAAGCATGTCGAAACGGATCGGGAACTCCGCGCCGAAGCGGGCGTGGACCTTCTCGCCGAGAAGTTCGTGTGGATGGCGGAAGACGAGGTTGATCGCCGGCGTCTCGAGGACGATCCCGCCCACGTCCATCAATAACGAGTTCTCCTCCGGCACGCAGTCGAAGCTCCAGGCGTAGTTCTTCTTCGACGGGTCGAGGTCGAACTTCTCCTTCATCCACTGTCCGCCCCACACGCCGGGGTCGAAGTAGGGCATCACGCGGAACGGACGCGACGCGGCGATTTCGAGTCCACGCCGGAACGCCGCACCCGTCATCATCTTCGGCTCGGCGCCGTTCGTGTCGAGGATATAGTCCATCCTGTCATAGCGCGCGCGCTTGTGTCGGTCGAGCGCACGCCAGTCGGCGAAGAAACCGCGCTTGTAGAGCCGAAGCGCGTCCTCGCCCGCGTTGTCGTCCAGCCAGTTGGCGAGCCGTCCTGAACGAAAGCGCTGCTGGATCTCCCACCGCGCCATGTCGGCGTATACGTAGATGTCGCATTCGGGACAGCACACCGCCGCCGCCACGCCATAGACGAGCACGACGCCCCGCGCCGCCGCGATCTTCGCCTTGACGGCCTCGACCTTCGCCGGGACAAAGTAGTCTTCCACCCTCCTGTGCGACATCACAGCGAAAACGCGGTCGTCGCCCTGGTCCGCCGCCAGCATCGCACGCACCTCGTCCCGCGTCTTGTTCGCCTCGCGCGTCTCGATCACCGCGTCCGGTCGAAGTGCCCCTTTTAGCGCATCCAGCACCTCGTCCTCCCACACGCCATGGTAGATATCTACGCACACCACGTACGGTAGGGCGGTCGCCCCGCGACCGCCGCACCTCGCCCGCAACTCCGCGCCGATCGCCTCCCATCCGGCAACGGCGCGGCATTCGCCATCCGTCGGAACCGTTATTGCGGGGAACTTGTTGTAGTTGGATTTCATAAGAACACTGTGCTAGTTCACGAATTACCATGGGCGAAAAGATCATCAAACGTAATCACATTCGAGAACCTTCCACTATACTTGTTTCTGAGCAGACCGTATGGAGTTATGAGAAAAGACTTTTCCCTATGTCTTCTTACCATACACACCTCTTGCTAGGTTTTTGGTGCGGAATTATATCAAAAATCCGACATTCCGACAACTATGAGATTATATCGGTGCGGAATCTATTGTTTTCGCCAACATTCCGCACCCGAATATGTAATGTCATTTTACCTCTCGTTTTGTTCCAACCTTCGCAAAGAGCGCGTGAAGGCCAAGTACGACAGACGCTTCGGGGTTGTTGGCCACGACGAAACGAACCTTGCCCCACGGCGTCCAGGAGTGCGCCCACACATACTCCTGAGCCGCATCGAGAAGCGGCGTGAAATGCGAGGCGCCACCGGACCAGATGACCGTCTCGGCGTCGTAAAGATGCACAAGCGCAAGCGCGCCTGCGCCAAGCGCGGTGGAAACCGTGGCGAAGAGCCGCTGCGCTTTTTCTTCACCCTTCTTGTAGTCTTCCGCGAATCGTCGGTAGTCGTAATCCGCGTCTCCGGCCATTTCCTTGAGCGCCCACGTGCCCACATACGCCTCAAGACACCCCTCGCCGCCGCAGTTGCACTTCCGTCCTCCATCGAACTGGATCGGGAAGTGTCCACCCAAGAGCCCCGCCGTTCCATGCACGCCGCGCTCCACGTGTCCGCGGCAGACCGCCGACGTGCCCACGCCCGTGCCAAGGATCATCATGACGGCGTTCTGCTCGCCCTTGGCGCAGCCGAAGTTGAGCTCGCCGAGAAGCGCCGCACGTGCGTCGTTGATCACGCGACAGGGAAGCGACAGCCTCTCCCGCGCCCACGCAAAGATATCGACGTTCTCCACGCCGGCGTGCTTGTCGTTGCAACTTAGAACCCGCCCCCTCTCCTCGTCGATGATGCCAGGGAGCGCAATACCGATGCCGTCCCATTCTCCCGGATGTCGGGCGCGCATAGCCGAGATGCGTCGTTCAAGTTCCGCCAGCGTACCGGTGAAGCCTTCCGACGACACCGTGAACATATCGCTCTCGATCACCGTTCCATTTTCCACCGTGGCCAGCTTCACCCTGCTGCCGCCCATGTCTGCGCTCAGCGTCTTCACCGCGCACCCACCCCCCAGCTCCTATTCGGCTCGGCGCCCATCCAGAGCTCCAGCGTGCCGCCCTTCAGAGCCTCCTTCGCCGGGAAGAAGAACGCGTCTAGCGGCCTGCCGTTCAGCACGGCGCGCTGCACGTACTTGTTGCGGCGCGACGCGCCGTGCGCGACGACGGCAAACTTGTCTCCGCGCCCGAAACGCCGCCCGAGGTCGACCTCGGCCTTCTCGTAGAGAGGGCTCGCGATTTCGTAAATCGGCTCCGCGCGGCAGCCGCCGTCCGTCTGGAAGAGCCCCAGCGACGCCATCACGAACCACGCGCTCATCTGCCCCTGGTCCTCGTCGCCCAGCCACGCCGTGGAATCGCCGAAACCGTAGAAGCGTTCCATGATCGACCGCGCCCACTTCTGCGTCTCCCACGGCTCCTTCGCCCAATTGAAGAGGAACGCGAAGTGCATCGACTGCTGGTTACCCTGCACGACGGGGAACTTCGCGTAGTTCTCGCCGGGCGCGTTGTAACGGAACGGACAGCTCTTCTCGAATCCCCACTTGAGTCGTTCGAGGAAGCGTTCGCGTCCGATTATCTCCACGAGCGCCGGCACGTCCTGCGGCACGAAGAACGTAAGCTGCCACGCGTTGCCCTCCACGTATCCCTTCCCCGATATCCCTCCCGAGAACGTCGGCAGGTCCTTGTCCCATTCGCCCTTCGAGTTCCTGCGGTGGCAGTAGCCGCTTTCGGGATTGACGGCGTTCCTCCACCAGGTGCCGCGCTCGGAGAACGTCTTGCGCGCGGCCTCGTCGCCGATCGCCTTCGCGAACTGCCCCACCGTCCAGTCGTCGAACGAGTACTCCATCGAGTTCGAGAAAGTGCCCTTGTCGCTCGGCACGTAGCGATGCTCCATGTACGCGGCGAGGTCGCGGTTGCCGGCGTAGCCACGCCCCACTTTCCGTCCGGGCGTGGTCTGCATCTTCACGAACGCGGCCAGCAGCTTCTTCGGGTCGTACACGCGGATGCCCATCTGCCAGGCGCTCACCATCTGCGGGATCTCGTGCTCCGCCACCATCACCGGGATGTAGCGCATTCCGGCCGGACCCTTTCCGAGCCAGCCGCCGGCCTCGAACAGCGCCATCTGCGACTTCACCCAGCGCGCGCTCCACTCCGGCCCCACGAGGTTCCACGCCTGGTTCAGGTTCCAGAACGTGTTCCAGAACGCGTCGCACCCCATCGCCCGCGCGTCGGGATCGTCCAGTTTCCGGATCCTGCCGAACGGATCGTTCCAGCGTCCATCGACGTCGCTGAACGTGTTGCGGCAGAACGAGCGGTAGAGGTTCGTGTAGAAGCGCCTCTTCTCGAGGCGGTCCGCCGTGGCGATCTTCACGCGCCCCAGCAGACCGTTCCAGGTCGCCTCGTTGGCCGCGCGCACCTTCTCGAAGCTCCAGCCGAACGGCTCCGCCACTTCGCTCCTGAGGTTGTTCGCCGCGCCGGCGAGATCCACGAACGAGATGCCCGTGCGCATCTGCACCACGGTCGCGCCGCCGGCGCCAGGCGCGAATTCGGCGTAGCATCCGAAGAACTTCGGATTCTGCGCGGCGTGAGCGTTGCCGGCCCAGACGGCGTCGTTTTCCCATCCGCCGAATTTGACGATGTCCCTGTCGAACTCGATCACGAAGTGGATGGTGTAGAACTGGTCGGCGTCGCGGCTCCAGATGCGCGGCGTCTCCTGCTTCGAGAAGCCCTCGATCCGGCGAGGGCCGGTCTGGCGCGCGTCGCAGGCCCTCAGGACGTAGTTGTACTCGCACGGCGTGAGCATATCGACGATCACGCGCGGGGTCTTGCCGGCCGGATACGTGTAGCGCTGGAATCCGCAGCGGTCGGTCGCGGTGAGCTCGGCGAGAATGTCGTGGTCCGTCAGCTTCACCGCGTAGTACCCCGCCCTGCACACCTCGCTCGCCTTGTCGATGTACGAGCGGTAGCCGCCTGCATGGCCCCTTATCTCGGAGTCGCCGCCCATCCGCGTGCACAACGGCCCCGTCGTGGGCATTGTGCCGAGGCCCGTCATCGTCCACTCGTGGATGTGGCTGAAGCACCCGACGCTCTCGATCGAGGGGTCGTATCCGCCCTGCCACACTCTTCTGCCGGGAACGCCCTCGTTGTCGGGCGAGAGCTTCACCATGCTGAACGGCGTCCACGGGCCAGGCGCGAGCATCCAGCGCGAGTGCGCCGTGCCCATGCGAGTATCGACGTAGCCCGCCACGCCGGCGTCGCGCTGCGGCGTGCACTTGACCGTTCCTTCCCGCACACACGCACCATCAACGAACACCCGATAGTTCGCACGGTAGGGCGGTCGCCCCGCGACCGCCGCGTCCATCGGCGCCTCGAGCGAATACGCCCCCGCGTCCACGCGCTGCTCAAACGCAGCCTTGCCGTCGATCTCCACGCGCACGACGGGTTCGCCCTCCAGATGCTCCACATCCACGAGCAGCGGCTGTTTGCCTGTTCCCGGAATCAGATAGTCGCCCGCCCTCACGCGGCGCACGTACGCGCCCCTGTGCGAAAGGCGCGCTGCGGCGTCCGCCGGGCCTTCGAGGCGCACGGCGTCGAAGATCGCCCAGCTGCCTTCGATGGAGGTGATGCAGATCTCGTTCGCGCCCTCCGCGACCTCTTCCTCCGCGAGTTCGAACTTCGCCGTGAACGGTTTTGCCTTCGAGAAGTCGCCGTTTATGATGGACGCGTCGCCGCCGCCCTTCGGCAGCGCAATCTTGCGCGCGCGCCCGTTCACCGTCACCTTCACAAGCGGCGGCGCGCCGCGGTGCACATCGGCGAAGTCGATGAAGAGCGTCCATGCGCCGCCCGTGCCCTTCTTCGCGATGTCGAAGAGGATGTTCACTTGCTGCGTGCGGCGTCCGGCGGGACTGCCGGATCCGGCCCACTTGTCGTTGATGCCGGGAAGAACGTACGGGAAGTCCTTCTTTGCGTTCGATCTTCCTACGAGGAAGTAGTTGTTTTCCCAGCCGAAGTCGTGCTGCAGGAAATCGCTGTATCTATCTGGCGCAAGCGCGAACTCGTTGCCCGTGCCGTCCTTCTGGCCGATCTGCCACACGACATGCGCATTTGCCGCAATGGTGGCCGCCGCCATGGCAGCCATCAACAAACTACGTTTCATATTATTTTCCTTTCTTTGACAAAACTCAAAATGGCATCTTCATGCTTCGGCTACTGGATTATTATCATGGTACCAGGTATCGGGCCAAAGACCGCCGTCAGTTCCGCATGTGCACCCACCTGAATGACGGAGCTCTCCACGCTACCGGAGACAATCGCGTCTGTACGCCCCTCCCATCGCTTAAACCGAACAGACCCAGAGTCGGGAATCGCCGTCAACGTGATGGGCCTCTCCGCGTTGGCGTAGGCGGTTATGGAAGAAGCGGCTTCGCCGTCCCCAAGCCTGATCTTCCCCTTGCCACTTGCCGACGCCTGGACGTTGTAGCCGAAGAGGCGGATCTCGGCCGTCTGCGGCCCCCAGGCCTGGTAGGCGGGATTGGGATTGTAGATGAACATGTAGCGGTATGCCTTGGACGAGATCGAACTGACCGTGTTCCACTGCCACATGTCGGTGGGTGCGTTCGCAGTGGTTATGATCTCGAAGTTGTGGAACCAGTCAGGATCGTTGGAGCCGCAGATGACCGCGCCCGTCTCGCGCGTGAACCCCTCACGACTGGGGCGGCGCCCGAGAATCTGCGCGAAGGCGAGTATGCAGGCGCCGTCCTCCCCGAAATCGACGCCGTAGCCGGTTTTCGATCCGTCCGTCTTACCCGCGTCGCACGACAGGTTGACAATGGTGTCCAAGTTGCCGTCGAATGCCTTGTCCGGGGACGAGGTGTTCGCAAAGATGTATCCAACGTGGATGGTGGAGATGCCGGCGGCAAGTGCGGCCTGGTTGGACGGCAGACGCTCCAGCTGCCCCGCCTCTTTTCGCGCCGATTCGCTGAATACGGCCCTCAATTCGCCATGCCGTCCAACCTGGATCGTGGCGTCCGCGCTGGATCCGCCCACGATCGCATGGATTCTTCCCTCCCATCGCAAAAACGAACATCCTTCGTCGGGGACGGCCGTTATCGTGACCGGACTGCCCAGGCTCGCATACGCCGAAATGTACGACGCAGCGGCGTCATCCCCGCACTTCACGCTTCCTCCCGCGCCTGCCGACACGGAGAGGTTGTAGCCGAAGAACCTGATCTCCGCCGTTTCAGGCCCATAGGCGACCACCGTCGGATCCGGATTGTAGATGAAGAGATACCGATATGCCTTTGTCGAGGTCGAGGCGACCTCGTTCCACTGTCCCTGGCCTGTATGAGTTGTAGGCGGAGTGATTATGTCGAAGTTGTGAAACCAGTCGGGGTCGTTCGAGCCGCAGACGACCACTCCTCGCGAACGGGTCCAGTCGGCGGAATTCCTGGAAAGGATCTGCGCGGACGTCAGCACGCAGGCGCCGTCCACGCCCAGATTGACGCCGTACGCCGTATTGGTTCCGGAAGCTGTGTCCCCGCTTACGGCAAGCAGATCGACGACGGTGTTCGCGTTGCCGTCGAACGCCATGATGGGGGCGTAGTTGCCGTTGTTCAGCCAATTATACCCGCTCTGGATCGTCTCGACTGCGAGGGAAAGCGCCGACTGGCTTGAAGGATCGCGCTCCAGCTGCCCGGGTTCTTTCAGCGCCGCAACGCGAAAGAGCGCCCGAAGCTCGCCGCGCCCCCCGATCTGGACCGTCGCATCCGTGCTCGACCCTTCGACGATCGCATCTACCCGCCCGACCCATTTCGCGAACGCGTATCCTTCCGCCGGAACGGCGGTCAAGGTGGCGGGGGCGGACGAAGAAACGTACGCGGCAACGGACCGGGCCGGATCGCCATCCCCCAATTTCACGCTTCCGCCCGTGCCCGCCGACACGGAGAGGTTGTAGCCGAAGAACTTGATCTCCGCCGTTTCAGGCCCGTAGGCGACCACCGTCGGATCCGGATTGTAGATGAAGAGATACCGGTATGCCTTTGTCGAGGTCGAGGCGACCTCGTCCCACTGTCCCCGGCCCGTATGGGTTGTAGGCGGAGTGATTATGTCGAAATTGTGAAACCAGTCTGGGTCGTTCGAGCCGCAGACGACCACTCCCCGCGAACGGTCCCAGCAGCTGGCATTTCTGGAAAGGATCTGCGCGGAAGTCAGCACACAGGCACCTGACGGGCCGAAATCGACGCCGTACGCCGTATTGGTTCCGGACGATTGATCCCCGCTTACGGCAACCAGATTCACGTAGTCGCCAGTATTGCCGTTGAACGCCCTGGCCGGGCCGCTGCCCCTCGCATGCTCGTATCCGCTCTGGATGGTGACGATGCCAGGAAGAAGCGCCGACTGGTTTGAAGGATCGCGCTCCAGCTGCCCGGGAGCCGCATCGCCGCTGGCGGCGAAGACTATCATGCCGGACACTGCCGCAAATGCGACGCGGCACACCTTAGACGCTTGCTTAGACGCTTGTGCGTTCATAACCGTTCCTTTCTTTGACTTCATTGCCAATCCAAACCTTGGATCGATTGCAATTTTATCAGAGTCGGTGACGGCATTCAATTGCACAATCCTAAAATCCGATTGCACAACATCGGCTACAACAAGGGTGCCATGTACAGCGGGAGGTGAAGTATCCCGTCATTGAAGTCCGAAATCCACGATTCCGCCGGATATACGGCATTAATAATGGCATACTTAACTTGCATGACCTATTTATGGTATAATTCCGCCCGTAATAAGCACTCACAAGGAGATTACCAGCTTCAAGGACTGACTTCACGTTTTGCGAGCAAAGGGAATTGCCCGGTGGCTTGACGCGGACATCTGCGAGGCTACCGGCGGGCGTTGTTCTGCCCGCGCCAGGACTCGGCGGTGATGCCGGTATCCGCCTTGAACACGCGGCAGAAGTACTGCGCGGATGCGAAACCGGAGCGGGCGACCACTTCGGCCACGGGAAGCGTCGTATTCGCCAGCAGCCTCTTCGCCTCCGACAGCCGGCTCTCAATCAGCTCCTGCTGAACCGTGCGCCCAAGTGCCTTGCGGAATCCCTCCTCGACCATTGGAAGCGACTTGCCGACGAATGCGGCAACGTCTTCCGCCGTAAGCCGTTTCTCGACATTCCTTGAAATGTACACGAGCGCGTCAGAAATCCACTTCTGCGTAAAAGCGTATGTTTCGGTTGACCGACGTAGGCTGACTTCGCCAGGCTGGACGCGGATGGCCGGGGGATTCTTCCGCGCCGCTTTCGAGCGCATCATCCGCGAAAGCACCGCCACGGCCGCCGCCATCCGCGCCGTGTTCATGGCGCTCGCGGAGTACATCAAGGAGAACCAGCG
>CAMKJU010000107.1 GCA_946413265.1 uncultured Lentisphaerota bacterium | reverse complement strand
GGAGGGGAATCCGTCCTTCGTGAGCTTGAGGTAGTAGAGCGGGCGGTCCTTCAGGAGCGCGCGGATCTGGTTCTGTCGGTCGTTTAGTGCGGCGTGGGTGCCCCAGGCGCAGATTACCTTGTCCACCTTGGCGGTTTCGGCGAGCAGGTAGGCGTCGTTTTCAGGTCCGTTGGGGTCGGCGGCACGCTCCATTTCCTTCGGGTCGGTGGCGCGGAAGGCGAAGGCGTTGAGCATCATAAACGAGTTATACCCCCAGGCGGCAGAAAAACCGCGGATGCGGCGAAGAGTGGGGTCGAGCTGGTTCTCGTCCGCCGTGGACGGGTTGAGCGCTATCCACGCGATTGTCTTCAGCTCGGGCGAAAGCATGTCGGCCCAAGAGTGGAGGAGCGTGTAGCGGTACACGCGGTCGGGGGAGAAAGCGCAGATGTTGCCTGATTCGTTCATGGGCGTAGTATACCAAAAAAACAGGCGGCGCGCGGGAAGAGCCCGCGCGCCGCTTGAGATTCAGCCTAGATGGCCGAGGGACTTAGAACTCGAAGCCTTTGCGGATGCAGGGCTTGACGAGGGCGTTCGCGGTCGTGCTGTCGAAGGACTGCTTGCAGGAGCACCACTTCAGCATCTGGTTGGGCAGGCGCTGCGCGATGCAGCCGACGAGGATGCCCTCCATCTGCGGGATGGAGTACTCGATGTCGGAGAAGCAGCGAGAGTGCGTCTGCGCGTAGACCGGGCCGTTGCCGTTGATGGCGTCGAGGAACTCGATGTAGTGTCCGGTGCCGAAGCCCTTCATTTCCACGGTGGACTTGCCCGCCGCGGCGGAGGAGCCGGCGCGGAACGGAATCACGCGCGCGACCTGCTTGGCGGCCTCGTGGGCGAAGATGTCCTTGAACTCCTTATCGTCGTTGAGGGCGATCGCGCACTTCGCGCCGTAGTCGTCCTGCATGAGCACCGCGCCCTTGGACCCGATGATGTAGCAGCCGGTGTTGGGCACCTTGCCCTCGTGCGACGCGGCCCACTTTGGCATGAGCGCGGCGTCGGGCTTGATGTTGCCGTCGTACCAGTAGAGCGTGACGGCCGGGAGTTTCACGCCGGGACGCACCTTCGACTCGCGCTCCTTGTAGGTGAGCTTGACGACGGACTTGAGCGGGTAGGCGACGTCGTTCTCGGACTCGATCTTCGTGCAGATCGCGTCGGAGACGGCACCGAGCTCGAGGCCGCGGAAGGGCAGGTTCATCGTGTGGCAGGCCATGTCGCCGAACGCGCCGCAGCCGAAGTCGAAGAAGCCGCGCCACGTGAAGGTGTGGTACACGTTCTTGCCGAGCTTCCAGGGGTCGTACACGTCGGCGTTCTTCGGATACTTGTCGAGGAACGGGCGGTCGGCGGCCACGCCAAGCCAGGCGTTCCAGTCGAGGCCCTTGCGGATCGGATCGCCGTTCGGATGGCTCTTGACCCACGCAGCCACGTTCTTGCCCTGCGGCCACACGGGGCGGTTCGTCCAAACGTGGACTTCCTTGACGTCGCCGAGGATGCCGCTCTGCAGCACCTCGGTGCAGCGGCGCATGGAGTCGACGGACGAGCCCTGGTTGCCCATCTGGGTGACGACGCCGTTTTCCTTGGCGGTTTTGTTGAAGTAGTCGAGTTCCCAGAGCGTGCGCACGAGGGGCTTCTGCACGTACACGTGGATGCCCATCTTCATCGCGCGGATTGCGACGGCGGCGTGCATGTGGTCCGGCGTGGAGATCGTCATCGCGTCGATCTGGAGCTTGGCCTGGTCGTCCAGGAGTTTACGGTAGTCCGTGTAGAACGGGATCTTCGCGAGCTTCTCGGCGAGGCCCGGGATCTTCTTCGTGTCCTTCGCGTTGATGGCCTTCCCGCGCATGGTGGCGTCCGCGTCGCACCAGGCGACGAGCTCCGCGAGGCCGCTCTTGACCATGGGCATCCAGTCGGAATAGCCCTTGCCCATCACGCCGACCGCCGCGAGGCGGATCTTGCCGCTGGGGATGCGCGCGGCCGCGTGGCCGAATCCTGCGATGCCGAGCGCCGACAGTCCGGCGGCGCCTTTAAGAAACCCTCTTCTGCTTGTCTTTATCGACATTTTGTTTATCCTTATTGGTTGTGAGTGGCTAAGCCACGTAAACGGAACGTCAATAGCATATCATTTCAGCGGCTGTATGGCAAGCATAAGAATTTTCTTTTCTATTGGACCAACTGCAAAACCTTTCTTGCTTTCGCTTGTTGTCCCGTCGGAGCTTGTGCCTTCGCGGGAAATATGATACGATAGCGCCCAAATGATAGCAAAGGCTAGAAATGACGAATATGAAAGAAACCATTGGCAATTATCTGCGGCACATTCGCGAAATCCGTCTTGTCGCGGTTTGCATGGCGGTTTCCGCGCTTGCGGCTTCCGCGTACCTTGCGCCCGTCGAGGAGCGGTGCGGCGTGAGGGTGGAGATCGGTTCGTTCCCGCAGAAGACCGAGCGCCCCGGCAAGAATCCATACGCCTGGCCGCTTGGCGTCACCGAGGTGCAGGTCGGTGCGCCGCGTACCTTCCCCGTGACGCTGGAGAACAGGACGGGCATGCCCATCGCCGGTGAGCTGGAGGTGTGGATGAACGACGACTGGGACGTGTCTGGTCCGCAAGGTCCCCTCAAGCTGGATGTGTGGATGAACGATGGCTGGGACGTGGCCTACCCGAAAGGCCCCATTGTTCTCGAGTCCGGCGAGAAGAAGGAGCTGCTCTTCACCGGCACGGCGCGTCCGCGCGCGCTCAACGCCCTCTATCCCGTCCATGCGCGCTTCACGCCTAACGGCGTGAAGAAGGAGGACGCCCCGCATCCGGTCGCAGTTTTCATGTACAAGAACCCCCATGCGCCGTGTCCTGGGCGGAAGGTGTCCGCGCCGAAGCTCGGTCCGCAGCCGAAGGTGCCGGACGAGGCCGACTGGAAAGCTCGCTGTGCGACTGCACTCGCGTCCGCGCAGGCGGCGCGTACGGCCGGGACGGATCCTGCGGCGGGGCGCTGGCGCCTGGACGCCAACGGCGTCGTGTACGGCGCGGGCGTCGCCTACGGTGATCGCGGCCTCATCGGCGCACCGCAGCTGATCGGCAGGGGAAGATTCGCAGACAGCGAACGCACGCCGTGGCACGACATCGTCACGCACGGGTACTACGTGCTCTTCGCGGGTGGTCTCGGCATTCGCTATCAGGGGGGAAAGGGCGGCAACGCCTAGCTCCACGGCTACGCCTCCGACGACTACCTCTCCAACTGCATCATCGGCGGACGCAACCCGATGAGCGACGGGCCGTTCTCGCGCAACGCGGTGAAGACCTACTGGCTCCAGCACGACGCGTGCGCCGAGCTGGGCCGCGCCGAGTTCCTCGACCTGAAGTACGAGGGCAACATCCACCGTCAGCATTCCTTCTTCTCCGACGGCGGAGAGGTATGGGTGAACCGTGAAACGAACGCGGCGTGGCATCTGCCGAACGGCATCGTGCTGCCGCCTTACGGCTACTACGCGCGTACGCGCAACACGACAAGCGGCGTGGTGGAGAAGGACGGCGTGCGCTGCGCGTTCGCGAAGTCGCCGAAGGGGATGTTCGTCGAAGCGCGCGAACTGCCCGTCGGGCGTACTGTGGATTTCGGCGGCGTGAAGACGGATGGCGCATTTCGATTCACGGACTGGATGATCACGCCGCTCCCGCATTCCAAAGCCTTTTCCGCCGAGATCGATCTCACCGCGTTTGGCGCGGAGGGTCGCGCGATAGCGGGCGTGGACGCCGTTGATCCGGAGAAGGGTGCCGCCGCGCCGACCTGGAGCCAGACGGGCAACGTCCTCAAGATCGCCTGTGACGCTAAGGCCTTCGCCTACCGTATTCGTCTCAAATTTCCACATGGACTGCGTACGCTTGACGGCGTGCCGCAGCTCGACGTGAAGGTGGGCGGGTTCTGGCGATCCGAGTTCCGCAAGCTTTCCGTGCAGTGGCTGCCGCACTGCATCCGTCAGATGGAGAAGGGCGGACGCGGCGAGGAGATGCTGAACCTCGTGGCGACGGCGGAGATCAACGCGGGGAAAAAGCCGAGCGTGAAGTTCAAGGGCTGCCCGTGGAGCGACGCCTATCCCTTCAACACAGTCGAGTCCATCTGCCTCGCGCTCGAGATCGATCCCGGCGCCGACGCCGAATGGCGCAAGGCCAACGACCATCTCCGCGCAAAGCTCGAGGAGTGGATTCCGATCATCCTTGCGGCGCAGGAGCCTTCGGGCTACATCCATTCGTTCCACGCGCTCAACGGGCTGCAGCACTTTTCCAACGCCGCCAAACACGAGTTCTACACGATGGGCTACTTCATCGAGATGGGCATCGCGCACTACCGCATGACGAAGGGGAAGAACCGCCGTCTCTATGACGCGGCGATTAGGTGCGCGGACCACATCGACTCCGTGTTTGGTCTCGCACCGAAGCGGATGTGGCTGAACGGATGCCCGGGAATCGAGTATGCGTTCTGCCGCCTCGCGGACGCCGTGAATGCGTCGGACGGTCCCGGCAAGGGCGACAAGTACGTGCGCCTCACGCGCCACTTCATCTGCAACCAGCACAGGGCGCCCGGCACGAACGACAGATGGGAGGCCTCGTACCACCAGGCTGAGCGTCCCGCCGAGGAGATGAAGGAGGCGACCGGCCACGCCGTGCGCGCCTGCTACTTCTACACGGGGATGACCGCAATCGCAAACCGCTTCGGCGACGAACCGCTTGCCACGGCCTCCGACCGCCTCTTCTCGAACGTCATCGACCGCAAGTGGTACATCACGGGCGGCGTGGGCTCGGCGGCGAGAGGCGAGGCGTTCGAGCCCGACTGGTGTCTGCCGCTCGACGGCTACTGCGAGGCGTGCGCCTCGTGCGCCATGAGCTTCTGGTGCGTCGAGCTCCACGCGGGCGGACGCGGCGTCCGCACCGAGGACGTGCGCGAAAGGCTCATCTACAACCTCCTCCTCGGGTCGATATCAAACGACGGACGCAACTTCCTCTACCGCAATCCGCCGAACGGGCGCGAGCGCCACTACCCTTGGCACGCGTGTCCATGCTGCATCGGCAACATCCCGCGCGCCCTCTACGCGCTCAAGGACACGATGTACGCCTACTCGCGCGACGGTGGAACGCTCTACGTCGATCACTTCATGGACAGCGAAAGCGACGTGACGCTTGGCGGCAAGACGTACCACGTGAAGATGGCGACGCGCTATCCCGATGCCGGGCGGATCGACCTGTCGATTTCGCCTGCGCCCGATTTTAAGGTCGTGGTGCGCTACCCGGACCGCGCGGAGTCGCCTCTGCACAAGGCCGTGCCGGAGGTCGAGCACGGGTATCGGGAGGTGGCGCCAAAGGGTGGAGGAGACAGCAAGCGTACGACAGCAAGGTATTCGTGGACGCTGCCGATGCCGTATCAGGAGGTTACGGCCGACGAGCGCGTGGAGGCCTGCCGGGGGCGCAAGGCGTATCAGCGCGGCCCCACGGTCTATTCGTGGGAGGGGCCGTTCGGCGACATCTGCGTTCCCTTCCGCGACCGTCTTGAGAACGGCGGCTTCTCGGTCGTGTGGAAGGGCGAAGAGAAACTCGCGGGCGCTTTCGCGCTCCACGCATGGGAATCAGTTGCCGAGTACAAGGACATCGAGATCGTCGGCGCCGACGGCAAGGTGATCTGGAAGGGGCTGCCCGATCTCAGGAAGTGTCGTTCGCGCCAGGGACGTTGGGCCGTAGATGGCGACGTGATACGGCAGACCGATCCCAATCCGATCCAGACCGAACTTCCGTTCGGGACGGATGAATGGCGCGACTGCACCGTGCGCTTCAAGGCGCGTCGACTGGGCGGACGGCACGGCTTCATCTTCCATGTGAGGCATGAGAACCCGGGACGCACCGTCATGGTGAACATCGGCGGGTGGTTCAACAAGCAGCATGCGCTTGAGGTGCGCGGCTACGCTGCCTTCAAGAAAGAGGTCGTGACGTGCAGGGGCAGCCTTGAGACCGGTCGTTGGTACGACGTCGAAATCACATGCCGGGGCGACACGGTGGGCGTGAAGATGGACGGCAAGACGCTCTTCGAGCCTGTCGCCATTCCCCCGGGTGACTTTCTCTGACGATCGATCGTCGAGTAGAACGACTGCACATGAAAGATTATGGGGCACAAATTAGTTTTTCCTAGCAGCGTTGCCGTCGCTTGCGTCAATGAACATCACCGGAAATGTGACGCGTATGCGCGGTACGGATGATGCGAGAGGCTAAACTTTGGTATAATATTCGCCATGAAGTTTAAGATATTCATATCAAGCGTTCAGAGCAAGTTCACAAAGACTAGTCTGGTGATGATGGCGGTCGCGACAAATGCGATCCTCCCTATTGCGGCGATGGCCTCGCCGACGGGTACTGGCGGGAGTGGAAAGAGCGCAGGTGTAATTGAGCCGTTTCCGGAAGGTGCGCGCGTTGTCTTTTTCGGCGACTCCATTACGCAAAACGGCGTAGCCGTTACGTGGGTGGCCGCGCACTACATGAAGATGTTTCCGAACGGCAATGTGCGCTTTTTCAACGTAGGGATTTCCGGCGGCAGCGTCGGAGCCGCCCATCTCTACTTCGATTCGTGGCTTGCGCCCCTCAAGCCGACGCATGTCGTCGTCGGCTTTGGCGTGAACGACGCCGGCGCGATGGTCTTCAGGAAAGGTGCCAAGGACAAGGCTGCTGAACTGAAGCGCATTGAGTCTGTCGCCGTCGCGTTCGAAACGCGCTACTGCAAACTTCTGGACCGCATTGAGGCGCTGGGGGCCAAAGTCATCTTGCGCACGCCGACGCCCTACGACGAACTCTCGCAGGGACCGACCGCTGCCGGCAAGACGCGCGTCAACGCGCAAGCCGGACGCAATGACGCGCAGCGGAGAATGGCGGAGTCCGTCCGCAAGATCGCGGCCGCGCGTAAGCTGCCACTCGTGGACGACTTTGCGGTGTTTTCGCCGTGGATGAATGGCGAAGACGTTCCGTTTGAGGCCGACCGGGTTCATCCCAACAAACTGGGACTCTGGCGGCTGGCCCGAAATCTGCTTTCCGCTCAGGGGTTGGAAATAGAGGGGTTCAAAGCAATCGACGAGGTCGCGGAAGAGGTCGGATTGACAGCCTGGCGAGCGGCCTCCGTCCGGCTCTCGAACCTTCTTTCCGCCGAGTTCCTGATCGTGCGCAACGAATCGCTTGACTTGAATGCGAAGCTCGCGAAGGTCCGTGGCTGGCTCGCGAAGAACGAACACAGGAAAGGCGTCAATCCGTATGTTGTTGCGCGTGCGCGCCAATTCCTCGAAGACAAGCCACGCGAAGCCGAACTCCGCGCCAAGGAAGAGGCGGCCTGGGGCTGTTCGTCGGCGAGTCGCAAGAGCGCATGCGCCGCTACGTCTGCGGCAGTGCCTGCCGTGCAGCAGCGCTATACGCCCGTGCCGGGCGGATTCGAGATCCGTAATGGCGCGTCCGAGTTCATGCGTCCGCTCTACGGATGGCACGGTGACGACGACATCCGCCAGCCGAAGCGTTCCATGCCGAGCACGAGCGATCGTCCGAAGGTCGCCCTCAAGGTGTTCAGCGGCATGCGTCTGGACAAGAAGGCGCGCGGGATTCTTTCGTTCGGCGATGGCACGGAGGACGTGACGTTCCGGTATGTGTGGGGACGCGCCGAATACGACCTCAAGGGGAAGGGGACGGTCAAGATGGTGCGGAGCGCGTCGTCCGACGGGCTCCTCGTGGAAGTCACGGGCGATTTGCCGCCGACGTTCGACGGCGAATGGGCGCTCGCGGCGAAGACCGAAAAGGACGGGTGCACCTACTACGATTTCGTGCGCAAGGCCCTGCCACGTCCGGCCGGTCCCGACACCGCCGCCGCGTTCGTCGCGGCGACAGACCGCGTGGAGCGCATTGCGCGGACGATTGAAATCAAGACGCCTGATCCTGTCCTCGATTCGCTGCTTCCCTGTCAGCTCGTCGCGGCGGACGCCATCTTCGAGGGACGTGCCATTACTTCCGGGGCGACGAACTGGCGCGTGCCGTACGCCGGATGGCGCGTGGGCTACGTCTGCCTTGCGACGGCGTGGAACGAACGCTTCAAGGAGAACGCCCGCATGTTCTTCGCCGCGCAGAAGCCCGACGGACGCATTCCCTGCATGCCCCACAAGGACCAGACCTACAACATGTGCGAGGTGTTCGTGGATTCCGTGCTGCGCTACTGGCGCTGGACCGGCGATGACGATTTCATGCGCGAATGCGCCTACGAGGGCGTCAAGCGACACCTCGCCTGGATGGACGCGAAGATGAAGGTGCCGGGGACAGACCTCTACGAAAACTGGCTGAACGCCTGGAACACCGACAACAAATGGTGCGGCGGCGGCGCGGCCACGATCGCATCCTCCTACGTCGCGTTCGCCTGCCGTACGATGTCCGAGATCGCGGTGAAGCTCGGCAAGTCGGACGACGCGGCTTATTTTGCCGCCCGCGCCAAGGCCGTCGAAGCTGCAATCGCCGCCCAGCTCTGGGACGAAAGGGAAGGCGTGTGGGGCGAATACCGCGAGCGCTACGTGCAGAAGCGCCTTGTGGGATGTCCCGACCTCTCCACCGTCTATACGGCCATCGACAGCTTGCCGTCCGACCTCGCGCGCAACCGCCGCGCGGTTTACTGGGTGGAGGACAACATCCCCTCGTACTTCACCGACGACGGCGTGGTGTTCCTCTATTCGTCGAACAGGCTGCCGCTGTTCTACTCGTCGTGCGGACGCTACCAGAACGAGAACTTCCACTGGGCGCTCGCCTGCTACCTCGCGGGTGAGCCGGAACTCGGCTGGCGGAACCTGCACTCGGCCGCAGAGATCTCGGCGCGTGGCGTCAAGTGCGGCCCGGGTACGACGGTTTGCGACCTCGACTTCGACCTCGCCGCACCTTATGGATACGACTTTGCGGATACCGTCGCCGTGTTCCTGCGCGCCGTTGTGGAAGGCGTCTTCGGCGTGCGTGACGGCAAGGCAGTCGCGCCGTCGTTCCCGGAGTCCTGGGATGCGGCGCGGATCACGTCGCCGACCGTTTCGTACGTGTGGACGCGCAAGGACGGCGTGAAGTTCCTCGGCTGTGGAAATGTCGCGCTCCTTTCCGCGCCGAAACCCACGTTCGTTGGGGCGATGCTCCCCAAGCCGCATACGCGCTGGGGAAAGGCGAAGGGCGAAGGGTCGGACTGCGCCGTTCCTGTCGGTGCGACGGCGGACTACGTGGATATCTCCGCCGCGTTCAACCAGGACTGGCGTCTTCTGCACGCGCGCAAGTATTCGCCTGTCGTCCGCAACAGCACTGTCGTGGGGAACGGACGTTCATGGTGGGAACGGCACGAGGCTGTCAACAACCGACACTGGCCCAAGGACTACTGCATCCCGAAGAAGCTCGACTGGCCGGCGGACGGTGTTCTCAAGACGAAGTACGGTTCGACGTTCCGTCTCGGCCCGAAGGACGGAAAAAACTCCGTGTTCGCGTCGCTCTTCAACACATTTCCTGACGAAGTGATGTTGCCGCTCTCGGGCCGCGCCCGGAAACTCGCGTTCCTCAGCGCGCTTTCCACGAACCCGAACATCGCGTGGGTGGACGCGGCGAAGGTGGTTGTGGAGTATGCAGACGGAACGTCCCAAACCCTGTCGCTCCTGCCGCCGGACAACTGCGACGACTGGCTGAACTACAGCACGGGACAATGGGCGTACTACGTCCCGTCTCGCGACAACAAGCCGTATGCAGTGAGGGGGAACCCCGTCATGTTCGGCGAAACGGCGCACGCGAACGTCCACGCAATCACGCTCGACCCGTCGAAGGGACTGAAAAGCCTACGCCTCGTCTGTTGCGGCAAGGAGACGATTGTCGGCATCCTCGCCGTCACGCTGTACCGTGATGGCTGCAACAAATAAACGGAAGGAAGTAATACACATCACGAGAAGCCTTTGCGACGCTATCCAGGTGTCCTCATCGGGCGGCTTGGCGTGGGAAGATACAGTTTCTGCAGGATACGTGCTTTGTCTTCTCTGGAAGCGTGCGGAGCGACATGGTGGACATCTTCACGAATCCAAAGAGCCCATTTTTCAAGTCGGCCATGACCATTAGCGTGGCGAACATTGCCGCCGGCGAGGGGGCTTTTCATGGAGGTCGTGGGCGATTTGCTTCCAATGTTAGACATGGACGATTCCCTCATAAAAGTGTGCTGATGTGACGAATATTCCCTCATAAAAGTGTATATGACTGATCCGTATTCCCTCATAAAAGTGTTTGACGGCTTGCATTATCACGAAATATATGATATATTGTTCGCGTGAAACGCAAAAAACCAGAGATTTTCCTTGAACGTAAGTTTGAGAAGCAACTGTGAAGGCTGGTGCCGTGTTTGTGTATTACAGGAAGGAGAATTCGACGCTTGAGATGGATTTCTTCCTGCGTAAAAGCAATGAGGTTTCATGATGTTCAAATCAACCGATCAAACCAAGTTTGCTAAGGTTCGTTCAGTGATTATGGTGTTCGCGGCAAGCGCGATGCTTCCGGTAGCGGCGAGTGCTGCGCGGGCGGTCGTGACCGAGGCTGGCGCGGACCCGACGGGGAAAACTGATTCCACGGCTGCAATCCAGAAGTGCATCGACCGCGTGTCGGCGGCGGGCGGGGGCACGGTGGTCGTGCCGCCCGGCGTGTACCGCATCCTGTACCTCTCGCTGCGTCCGCACGTGCGCCTGGAGCTCGCGGGGGGCGTGGAGCGCGCGACGGACGGCTGGACGCCTGAGGTCGCCGCACGCGCGATGGATCCCTCTCGCTCGGCCATCATCCGCTCGGCGGCGAACCGCAAGGGACACTGGTCGATCTTCCTCTACAACCTCGTTCCGCGCACCGATGCGACGAATGGCGTCAGCGACGTTACGGTGTCCGGCGGCGTGTTCGACTGCCAGGGGCGCTACGTGCCAGCCGCATTTGCCTGCGGGCGCAACATCCGCTTCGAGAACGTGGTGGTGAAGGACATCCCGAACAACCATGCGTTGCAGATCGACGGTTGCGAGAACGTGGTGGTGACGAACTGCCTGTTTGCGGGGTACGTGTTCAAGGGGGCTTACAAGTACCTGACGCGTGAGACGATCCAGGTGGAGCAGACGAGCCCCGGGGCGCTCGGCAATCCGGAGACTTCGCCCATTTCATGCGCGAAGGAAATTTCCATCCCGAACCGGAACGTGTCGGTGACCGGCTGCTGGTTTGGTCCGAGCGAGCGGTTGGGACCGCACCTTGTCGCGCTTGGGCACCACGGCCGGGCGCGTTCCTGCAACGGGCTTGTGTTCGCGGGGAACGTGGTGGTGAACCCGCTCTACTGCGGCGTGCGCCTCGCGAACGTGTCGGATGCGCGCGTGGAAGACAACACGTTCATCTCCACCAACTCGTCGAGGCGCCTTGCAAGCGATTCGGCGGTAGTGTGCGTTTGGGGAGACGCGGGGCTCAAGCCTGGCGAGAAGGGCGTGGTGCTTCGCGGCAACGAGATTGTCCTTTCGGAGAAATCCCCTCTGCGGCGGCTGTGGACGACTAAGGCGCGCCAGAAGGAAGTGTCCGTGGCTGACACGACGCCAGATCGCCCCCCGGCGGAGAGTCGCCGAGGTTTGACTTCGCCTTGACGATGCGGCGGGGGTTTTGATACCATTTCCCCCATGAACAAAACAGCATTCCTTTTAGGTGCGGCGTTTTGCGCCGCAGTGCCCTCCGTGCTTGACGGAGAAGTCGTGTCGTTCAAGGACGCCGCGAAGATCAAGAGCTGGGACGCCTGGGGCGACAATGCGCCGCCCAGCGCGTCGAACGCCGTCGCGAAGGTGCGCAAGGTGCGCAAGGAGAAGCCGTGCGTCACATGGGCGAAGCTCAATGAACTCAACCCCGGGCTCAAGGAGATCGGTCGCCTGGCGGTGCGCGACTCGAAGGACGTGAAGTCCTCGAAGTGGTCCGTCGGCTGCGAGACGATGGACCGCGACTATGCGGACTGGAACGCCTACAAGCACCTCATCGGTCCGCTCGGCGTGAAGCACGGCCGCCTCTTCTCCGGCTGGGCCAAGACCGAGCAGGAGAAGGGCAAGTACGACTTCTCGTGGTTCGACCCGCACGTGCGCGAGATGGCGGCGATGGGCGTGAAGCCCTGGATTTGCCTCGCGTACGGCAACCCCGTCTACGGCAGCGATTTCCGCCTCGGCATGAAGGTGAAGCAGGTCACGGACAAGCCGGAGGCGTTCGACGCGTGGATCAGGTACTGCGTTGCGTGCGTTGAGCGCTACAAGGACGTGGTTGACGAATGGGAAATATGGAACGAGCCGTTCGGGCAGGGCCCAGAATACGCGGAGATGTTCTACCGCACGGGCAAGGCCATACGCGCCGTCCAGCCAAACGCGAAGTTGTACTGCACGGCCGTCACGTTTCCAAAGGACTACAGGTGCGTCCTGGAGAAGCTGAAGAAGGAGAACGCGCTCGACCTCGGGTCGTACTTCATTTATCATCCCTATCACCCGAATCCCGACAAGACATACGAAAAGACAGTGCCGAACCTGCGCAAGCTCGTGAAGAGCTACTGCGAATCGTTCGACATCATGCAGGGCGAGGTGGGATGTCCGTCGCAGCTGGAGTTCGGCCACGCGCTGAACAAGATCGAGTGGAGCGAGTACGCGCAGGCGAAGTGGCTCCTGCGGCGCACGATTGGCGACGCGGCGCGGAACATCCCGTCGAGCGTGTTCACAATGATCGACCTCCAGTACACCTTCATGCTCCAGAGCTTCGGGCTCGTGCGCTCCAACACGCTCAAGGAGTTCGTGTACCGCCGTCCGTCGTACTTCGCGATGCAGAACATCTTCGGCCTCCTCGACGACGAGGCGCATCCGACGAAGATCTCGATACAGCCGAACTTCAAGGTGACGAAGAGGGCCGATCCGCGCGACAACCGCAAGCGTACGCTCACGTCCATCAGGTTCATACGCGAAGACAAGACACTGCGCTTCCTCTGGTTCTCGGACGCGCGTCCGTCGTCCCTCCTCGAATTTGACCGAGTTACGGTGAGCTTCCCGGGGAAGAAGGTGGTGGACCCCGTGTGGGTTGACATGATCACGGGCCGCGTGTTCGAGATTCCGGCGGAGAGCGTGATGTACGAGAACGATTCCACTGTTCTTAGCAATATCCCCATGTGGGACTCGCCCGTGATGATCACGGACAGGCTTTCCGTCCCGCTGCGCTCGGAGTAGGCGCAGGTAGCAGATAGATCGGTATAGATAAGGAAGAGTGGCGAATGAAAAACAAGATACTGGCAGGCGTGTGTTTGCTCGGCATGTTCGCTGCGGCGGGCGCGACCGGGATTTGGCCGGATGGGTCCGCGATGGACGCGTGGTTTGCGGACAAGTCGCCGGTCGATGAAGCGAAGCTCGGACGGCAGTATT
>CAMKJU010000106.1 GCA_946413265.1 uncultured Lentisphaerota bacterium | reverse complement strand
GGATGCGTATCGGATTGTCTCGTGCGGCGACAAAGCGCAAGCTGCGCGTTGTACTGGTAGAACGGGCTGCCAGCCCGTTCAAGTCACCATCACCGGCTCGAACATGCGCAGCGTGTGGTACGGCCTCTACGACCTCCTCGAGCGGCGCGGCGGCTGCCACTGGTTCTGGGACGGCGACGTGGTGCCGAAGCGCGACACCATTGACCTCTCCAACCTCGACGTCCGCGAAGAGGCGCACTTCGAATACCGCGCCATCCGCTATTTCGCGCACCGCGGCCTCACGCGCTTCCAGGCGGAGCACTGGGGACTCGACGACTGGAAAAAGGAGATTGACTGGATCCTCAAGCGCCGCCTCAACACGTTCATGCTCCGCATCGGACAGGATGACGTTTTCCAGCGCGCGTTCCAGGACGTCTGCCCCTACCCCGACGCGTCGAAGCCCCAGCCGGGAATGTACAAGGGCTACAACGATCGCACGCTCTTCTGGAGCCTCCAGTTCCGTGGCCAGCTGCGGCACGACCTTCAGAAATACGCCTTTGATCGCGGTCTGATGTCCCCCGAGGATTTCGGCACGATGTCCCACTGGTACTCGCCCACGCCGGACTCCTTCCTCGCGAACAAAAAGCCGCCGTTCCTCCCGCAGGCCAACTCCACGCATGCCGAGCCGCATCTGCGCGTGTGGGACATCCGCACGGGGAACTGGGCCGAGGAGTACTGGAAGCTGACGAAGACGGCGATCGACGCCTACGACCAGGGCGCGCCCGAACCGCGTCTCCTGCACACCATCGGCCTGGGCGAGCGCCGGTGCTACAAAGACCGCAAGGCGAACTTCGACCTCAAGGTGAAGACGCTCAACAAATTTCTCGACATGGCGAAGCGCGACTATCCCGACGCGAAGCTGCTGATCGCCGGATGGGACTTCTACTTAACCTGGAAGAACGAGGAGGTCAGGGAGTACCTCAAGACACTCGACAAGGACAGTGTCTTGCTCTGGGACTACGAGGCCGACGACGCGAAGCGCGGTGCCAAGGCGCGCAACTTCACGAACTGGGACGTCATCGGCAAGTTCCCCTACACCTACTCGATCTTCCTCGCCTACGAGAAGGCGCTCGACGCGCGCGCGAACTATGAAATCATCGAGGAGCGACAGAAGCTCGTCCAGAACGACTCGTTCTGCAAGGGTTATATCCTCTGGCCGGAGTCGAGCCATACGGACACGCTGCTCCTTCGGTTCTTCACGGCGAACGCCTGGTCCGATAAGCTCGTCCCGCACGGCGACGTGCTGGACGAGTTCTGCGCGAGCCGCTACGGCGCGAGCGCGGAGGTGATGAAGGCCGCGTGGAAGGCGGCGCTTCCGGCGTCGTGGCTGCGCGGCTGGGGCAACAACTACTCCTACGCTGTCCTTGACATCGGCGGTAATCCGCCTCCAATGAAGTTGATCGACCAGTGGAAGCAGCCCGTGGAGGATGCGCAGAAGGTGTTCACGTTGCTCCAGCAGGTGCCGTGGGACGATCCGTTCGTCCAGCGCGACGCCATCGACATCGCGCGCATGGTCCTCGACCGCTTGATTGCGGTGCGCGTGTGGGAGTTCGGCCGCGATCTTATTGCCTGGAGAACGAATACGACAGCAAGCGTACAACAGCAAGATGCTCTCCTCGCCAAGATCAACCGGGTTGCCGAGCTCTGCGACGCGATGGCCGATCTTCTTGCGCTTCATACCGACTACTCGCTCTGGGAGTCGTACCAGCGCCTCGACGCGGTGGAGAAGATTCGCAATCCTGCCTTTGAGAAGACGCTCTTCGAGAACGCCTCGTGCGACTACTGCCGCAGCCACCAGTACGAGCTTGCGCGGCACTGGTACGCGCAGCACGTGAAGGCCGTGGCGGCAAAACTCGCCAAGGTCGTCGCCGCCGGCGACCGCAAGGCGGACATCTCCGTGAAAGCCGAGAAGGAGCGTCTTGCGCTCAAGGCGAGACCGCTTGAATCGCTCAAGCCCACGCTCCCTCGCACGGCGGAGAGTTTCCGCCGTGTCCTTGGTTCACTCGTAAAGTGACAGCAAAGAGGGAAGAACGTCATGAAAATGCAGGCTCTGTCTTTTGTTTCTGTGGTGTCCTTTGCCGCATTCACTGCGGCAGGGGTGCCCCAACGTACGACGCTCGTGCCGATGGGGGACGTGCGCGTGGGCTTCACGATTGAAACGGGCGAATGGAAACCCTCGAAGGATGCGAAGACTGGCGGCGGAATCGGGTCTGACCGCGCGCTCGTCCACGCCTCGGTCATCCCGCACGGACAGATGAAGTCGCTTTCCGTCACGACGAACGGGAATGTGGTGACGGCGGTCTGGAAGGGGCATCCCGTGTGTGGCGAGAACTTCACGGTGACGGCGAAGATGAGGTTGCTCGGCGGGCGCGGGGCGCCCGCCCTACCAGGCGGATTTGAATACATCGGGTTTGAGTATTCCGGCAATGAAAGCGGACAGTATCCCAAGCGGATCGTGTTCCCCGAGGTCGTCGTTCCGCGTACGGCGAAGACGGCGCTGTTCCGTCCGTTCTTCGCGGGCGACATCCTGCGCCCCAACTGGTCGAAGATGAAGACGATGCAGCGCGTCTATTCGTCGGGGCTGATTTTCAAGGTGTTCAACTGCATGGCGGCGCTGGAGGAAGGGGGCGTCTCGCACTTCTTCGACCAGCGCGGCGACGCGCGCCTCCATGCGGCGGCGTTCGAGGCGATGGTCGGGTCCGCGCCGAACACGCTCGTCCTGCGCAACATCTGGCTTCCGCCGGTCTCGGAAGAGACGCGCAAGGCCGGCTCGCTGCCGTATCCTGGAGTCTATGTACCGTATCTCGGCGGATGGTACGAGGCGGCGAAGATGCACCGCGCGTGGATGGAGACGCAGCCGTGGTTCAAGGCGGCCGCCGCGCGCGACTTCTCGAAGCTGCGCGAGATCGACATGTGGATGTGGAGCCGCGGGAACATCGCCGTCTCCGAGCCGCTCGTCCACTGGTTCATGAAGGAGACGGGCCTCAAGGTCGCGCTCGACTGGTACTGGTGGCACAACGTCCCCTACGATACGTCCTATCCGTTCTTCTGGCCGCCGCGCGACGGCGAGGACGCGTTCCGCTCGGCAGTGAAGCGCATGAAGGACCGCGGCGCGTTCCTGCAGGTCTATACGAACGGGATGCTCTGGGACGAGGACGATCCGCGCTGGGCCGGGGGCGGGCTTGAAAGCACGATCGTGCGGAGCAATGGCCGAATCTACGGCACGACGTTCAATCCGTTCACGAAGCAGAGCCAGGGGCACATGTGCGGCGAGGCGCCGAAGTTCCACGCGAAGATGCGCGAGCTGGAGAAGACGCTCGCCTCCACGGGACTCGACGGCGTCTACATCGACATGATCAGCTGCGCCGCGCACCTGCCCTGCTTCAACCCGCGCCACAAGCACGCGCCCGGCGACGCGCATGCGCTCATCGCGGGCTACCGCGACTACGTGAACGCCGTCCATGCGGACAATCCTGGCTTTCTGCTCTCCTCCGAGGCGACGAGCGAGGCGTATCTCGACAGGTTCGAGTCGTTCATCATGCTCTACTCCAGCTGGGAACGCAACGGCCTCGGCACGATGCCGCGTGTGGAGCCCGTGCCCGCCGTCACGGTAATCTACCGCGGTGCGGGCGTGCTCTACGGATCGTTCGCGACGCCCGGCGGAATTCCCGGATGGGATCCGCTCTGGGGCCCGTGCCCCGACAAACCGGACGTGGAGAGGCAAGTCGCGAAGTATCCCGACCAGTTCGCGGTCGAGTTTGCGCGCGGCATCGTCTGGGGCGTGCAGCCGATGGTGCACAACTTCGTGATGCGGGACGTCACGAATCCGCGCATCGCGAAGGACATCCAGTTCATGAAGGATTCTGCGAAGTTCTACCACGACCACAAGGAATTCCTCTTCGACGGCGAGATGCTGAAGCCTGCGAAACTGACGTGCGCGACAAAACGTGTACCGTTCCTCAGGACGAGCAGCTACAAGCGTCCACACGAAAGCAAGGAATGCGTGCAGCCGGCCCTGCCGACGGTGTTCCACTCCGAGTGGCGCGCGCCCGACGGGCGCACGGCGGCGGTTCTCGTCAACTGGACGCGCGAGGATCAGAAGTATTCTTTGGAGTTCGAGGGGAAGAGGTTGGAAGGCAATCTCCCCGCGCTTTCCTGGAGGTTGGAATCGCGCTAAACGCTTTTGTGTTTTTTCGCACTTTTCGGATTTATTTGGATTTTGTCCGAATGCACGGAGAAATTATGGTATAATCATCCAATTCCAAAATAGGAGACTGATAAATGAAAAAAGTATTTGGAACGTTGGTATTCGCGTGCGCCTGTGCGGCGTATGCGCAGAGTTACGTTTCGCCTGAATTTTTGGCGCCAGCCCCCAATGGCGGCGCGTACGTGACGGAGGCCACGGCGGCGCGCGTGGCGGAGGTGGGGCGCGACGGGCGCGTGGTGCGCCAGTGGTCGGTTCCCGCCAATCCAACGGGCATCGCCGCAGGCGGCGGGTTTGTGTACGTGACGTGCGGCGAGGCGGACGGGGAGCTGCGCAAGTACGCGCCGGACGGCGCGTGCGTGAAGGCCGCCTCCGTGGGGCACAGCCCCTGCGCGCCGGTGCTCTCCAAGGACGGCGGCACCGTCTACGTGCTCAACCGCTTCGCAGCGCAGGTGAGCGTGGTGGACGCCGGGAAGATGTCGGTCGTCAAGACGGTCAAGGTGCTGCGCGAGCCGTTCGCGGCGACGCTCGGCGCGGAAGGGAAGTACCTCTTCGTCGCGAACATGCTACCGTACTGCGCGGCGACGAACGACGTGGTGGCGGCGTCCGTGAGCGTGATCGACACGCGTACGTTCGACGTACGGCACATCCTCCTCCCCAACGGCTCCACGGGCGTGCGCGGGATCGCGTCGTCGCCCGACGGGAAGTCCGTGTACGTGACGCACACGATGGGACGCTACCAGCTGCCCACCACGCAGCTCGAGCGCGGTTGGATGAACACCGCGGCGCTGAGCGTGTTCGACGGCGCGACGGGCGCGTACGTGAACACCGTGCTGCTGGACGACGTGGACCGCGGCGGCGCGAACCCCTGGGGCGTCGCCGTGACCGAGGACGGCAAGACGCTCGTGGTCGCGCACGCGGGCACATGCGAGCTTTCCATCATCGACCGCACGGCGCTTCACGACCGTCTCGCAAAGGCCGCGAAGGGCGAGAGCGCGAGCGGCATCGTGAAGAGTGCCGAGGACGTGCCGAACGACCTCGCGTTCCTCGTCTCGATCCGCCGTCGCGTGCTCGCGGGCGGGAACGGTCCGCGCGGCGTGCTCCTTTCCGGGCGCACGGCGATGACCGCGCTCTACTTCGAGGACGCCGTCTCCCTCTTTGACCTCGACGATCCCTCCGCGCGCGCCAAGCTGGTGCCGCTCGGGCCGCGTCCCGACCTCTCCCGTGACCGCGTGCGCCGGGGCGAGATGCTCTACAACGACGGCTCGATGTGCTTCCAGCAGTGGCAGAGCTGCGCGAGCTGCCATCCGGACGGGCGCGTGGACGGCCTCAACTGGGATCTCCTGAACGACGGCATGGGCAACCCCAAGCAGACGAAGAGCGAAATCTACTCGCACGTGACGCCGCCCACGATGGTCACCGGCATCCGCAAGGACATGCACACCTGCAACGCCGCCGGACTCGTCCACATCCAGTTCGTCACGCGCCCCGAGGAGGACGTTCACTGCTTCGACGCATACGTGGAGAAGATGAAGCCCGTGCCGAGTCCCTACCTCGTGAACGGCAAGCTCTCCGCCCGCGCGCAGCGCGGCGAGAAGCTCTTCGTGAAGGCAAAGTGCGCGGATTGCCACACGCCGGACAAGAAGGCCCCCGGCGGCGAGCCGCTCTGGACGGACCTCAAGCTCTACGACGTGGGCCTTGGCACGGCCACCGAGGCCGGACGCAAGTTCGACACGCCCACCCTCGCCGAGTGCTGGCGCACGGCCCCCTACCTCTACGACGGCCGCGCCCTCACGATGGAGGAGGTTCTGACGACCTGCAATCCGAACGACACGCACGGCGAGACTTCCAAACTCACCCCGGAGCAGATTAAGGACCTCGCCGAGTACGTCCTGTCGCTCTGACGGCACAAGACGGCAGGGCTGTCGTCGCGCCCCCGCCGATACCCGCGCAACCTGCGGCAACCTAAGGAGAGTCAAATGAAAAGAATGATGATGGTTGCGGTGGCGGCGGTCGCCATCGCGGCGAATGCAAAGAGCGCGAACGAGCTTTTCAAGGGCGCGCGGTGGATTGAGCAGCCGAAGGAGCTGAACGCGGCGGCGCCGCGGTTCACGACGACGTTCAAGGTGGACCGTGACGGTCCTGCGGAGATCGCGATCTGCGGTCTCGGCCAGTACGTCGCGACGCTGAACGGCAAGCCCATCGGACGCGGCGACGAGTTCAATCTCCCCGGCTGGACGCGCTCGACGAAGACATGCTTTTACAACGTGTTCACGCCCACGCTCAAGGCGGGCGCGGAGAACACGCTTGCCATCACGCTCGGCAACGGGATGTACAACGTGCCGAAGCCGGGCAAGGGGCTCTACACGAAGTTCGTCGGCAGCGAGGGCGAGAAGAAGCTCATCGTCGGCGGAGTGGTGAAGTCGTCGGTGGAGGGGTGGAAGGTGTCGCCGAGCGAGGTTGTGCGCACGCACGTGTATAGTGGGGATGATATTGATCATCGGGTGGTGGCCGGCGGTCGCGGGGCGACCGCCCTACCGGTTTGTGCGGAGGCGCCGAAGGGCGAGTTGAGGGAGGCGACGTTTGTGTGCCGGCTGCAGGAGGTGCACAAGCCGGTGCGCACGATGCGCGTGTCGGACGACGAGCTGACGGTTGATTTCGGACAGAACGCCGCGTACGTGCCGACGGTCGTCGCGAAGGGACCGCGCGGGAGCCGCGTGGAGATTGAATTCTCGGAGATTCCGCTCCGTTCCGGCGAGACGCGCATTACGAAGAAACCAGGCGGTTACAACGGCACCGTCGCGCGCTGCGCGTTCACACTCGCGGGCACGGGCGACGAGTCGTTCACGCCGCCGTTCTTCTACTATGGCTTCCGCTACATGAAGGTGCGTCTGTTCGCGGCGGACGGTGCGCTCGGCGAGCGCGCCCTACCGGAGCTTGTTTCCACGTCTGCGCGCGTGGTGATGGCGGACGCGCCTCGTGCGGGCACGTTTGAATGCTCGATCAAACTTTTGAACCAGATTCACGACATCTGCTGGTGGGCGCAGCGCTCCAACATGCAGAGCGTGTTCACGGACTGTCCGCACCGCGAGAAGCTCGGCTGGCAGGAGCAGGACCACATCCATGCCGACCAGATCCGCTGGGGCTGGAATGCGGACGCGATGTTCGCGAAGACGTGCATGGATCTTGCCGATTCGCAGCTCGCCGATGGCATGGTTCCCGACATCGCGCCGGAGTACACCGTGTTCCGGGGCGGGTTCCGCCATTCGATCGAATGGGGTTCGTCGCTGATCCAGGTGCCGTGGCAGCAGTACGAGTGGACCGGCGACACGTCGCTCATCCGCGATTACTGGAAGAACATGGTTGCCTACCACAAGTACATCCGCGCGCAGTCGCAGAACGAGAAGCGCGGGAAGTTCATCACGCCCGGCGGACTCGGCGACTGGTACCAGCAGACGGTTTCCGCCGAGAAGCGTCCGCTCCGCCGGACGTCCATCGACTTCACCGCCACGGCCTTCTACTACCTCAACGCCGCGACGCTCGCGAAGTGCGCCGACATCCTTGGCAAGAAGGACGAGGCGGCCGCGTTCCGCGAGGAGGCCGCGAACATCAAGAAGGCGTTCAACGCGAAGTGGTGGAATCCGAAGGGTCACTACTACGAGAATAATTCGCAGACGGCGAACTCGATGGCGCTCGCGTTCGGGCTTGCCGATCCCGCCGAGACGGCGGCGATCGTCTCCAACATCGTGGAGGACGTGCGCGGACGCGGTGCGGTCGGCACGGGCGAGATCGGCTATCCGTATCTTCTCCAGGTGCTTGCCGAGAACGGCTGCAGCGACGTGATCTTCGAGATGACGGCGGACACGACGAAGCCCGGCTACGGATACATGGTCGCGAAGGGCAATACGTCCTGCCACGAGGCGTGGGACTGCCGCGAAGGATCGTCCTTCAACCACTTCATGATGGCGGACATCGTGAACTGGTTCTACGGTTCGCTCGGCGGCATCAAGCGCACGGCGCCGGGATTCAAGACGTTCACCGTCGCGCCGGAGTTTCTGCCGGGACTCGACTGGGTGAAGGTGAGCCACGCCGTCCCGGGCGGCGACATCCGCGTCGCATGGCGGCGCGTGGACGGAGGCATTGAGGTGAAGGTGTCCGTGCCGAAGGGGACGGCGGCCACCGTGCACCTGCCCGGTCTTCCCGACTCGCTGCAGGATTCCGGCGAGGAGACGTACGTCGTTCCGTGCGAAGACGCGCCCAAGGGCGTTTCGCCGAGTCGTGAGTACGTGAACAACGAATTCCGCGCGCCCGCGGAGGAGGCGAAGGAGAAGGTGCCGGGATTCGTGTGGTTGGAGGCGGAGAACTTCGCGAACTATGGTGGCTGGGTGGTCGACACGCAGTTCACGCACAAGATGGGGAGCGCGTACCTGCTCGCGCCGAGCGTGCTGAAGCCCGTCGCCCCGGCGTCCGCGAAAGTCACGATCCCGCGTGCGGGGACGTGGCGCGTGTGGGCGCGCACGAAGGACTGGCTGCCGGAGTTCTCGCCTGGCAAGTTCGCGGTCGAGGTCGCCGGCAAGCGCAGCGGCACGCTCGGCGCGTCGCGTCGCGAGGGCTGGATGTGGGAGAAGGCAGGCGAGTTCACGCTCAACGCCGGCGCGTGCGACGTCAAACTCGTCGATCTCACCGGCGCGATGACACGCTGCGACGCACTTCTCTTCACGACCGACCTTTCGTACGTGCCGCCGGAGGAACCCAAGGCGCTTGCGGCGGAGCGTCAGCGCCTCACGGGCGACGGCGACAAGATCGCGGACGGCGGGGCTTTTGACCTCGTCGTGGTGGGGGCGGGTCCTGGCGGGCTCGGCACGGCGCTTGCGGCGGCGCGGAACGGCCTGCGCGTCGCGCTCGTCCACGACCGTCCCGTGCTCGGCGGCAACTCCAGCTGCGAGATGCAGGTGTCGCTGAACGGGGCCGGACGCAAGGGACGCGAATCGGGGCTCGTCTGCGAGGCGAAGATGCGCCGCTTCATTCGCGCGGGATGGACGTACAGCGACGCCTACCGGCAGATGGCGGACGAGTTGAAGGGCTGGCTCTTTGAGTTTCCGAACGAGCGCGTGGTGTCGGCGGAGAAGAACGGCGACGCCATCGCCGCAGTCGTCTCGCGCAACACGCTTACGGGCGCACAGACGCGCTTCAGGGGACGCTATTTCGCGGACGGCACGGGCGACGGCTGGCTCGGCATCTTCGCGGGTGCTGAGTACATGCACGGACGCGAGGCCCGGGACGAATACGACGAGGCGCCCGCCCCGGAAAAGCGCGACGAGATCACCATGAGCGGCTGCGTGATGAAGGACGGCCTCGTGGGCTACCGCCATGCCTACGCCGACCATCCCGTGAAATACGAGACGCCCGCGTGGGCCGACGTGCTGCCGAAGGGTTTCACGCGGCGCGTGCACGGGCTCAGGGGCGCCTGGTGGATGGAGAACAACGGCCGCTTCAACGACCTGGAGGACCCAGAGCGCGCGCGCGACCAGCTCGTGCGCATTTCCTTCGCGTACTGGGGGTGGCTCAAGAACGAGTCGCCCGTCAAGAGCCAGGCGGCGAACGCCTACATGGCAGAGATCGCGTGGAAGAACGCGCGGCGCGAGGGGTTCCGCCTCGTGGGCGACTACGTGATGACGGCGAACGACGCGCTGAAGGGGACGATGTTCCCCGACCGCATCTCGTACGGCGGCTGGAGCCTCGACACGCACGACCCGCTCGGCATGGAGAATCCGACCGGCAACGGTTACTGGCGCAACCATCCGCACGTGCCGATCTATTCGATCCCCTACCGCTGCATCTACTCGAAGAACATCTCGAACCTCTTCCTCTGCGGACGTTCCATCAGCGCCACGCACATCGCGCTCGGCACGATCCGCGTGCAGTCGACGCTCTTCCAGCTCGGGCAGGCCGCCGGCACGGCGGCGGCCATCGCCGCCAAGCACGGCATCACGCCGCGCGCGTGCGGCGAGCGCCACATCAAGGAACTTCAGCAGCAGCTCCTGAAGGACGACCAGTACATCCCGCATCTCGCGAACGAGGATCCGCTTGACCTCGCGCGGACGACGAAGGTCTCCGCCTCCGACTTCGCGCCGCGCCATGTCCGGTTCGACGCGTCCGAGCCCGGTCTCCGCCGCACGGACAAACCTGCGCACAAGTGCGCGGGCTTCCGCCGGGCGGTGCGGTTCGAGCGCGGCGATTCGCGGCGGCTCGACACGGTCTTGCTGAATCTCCAGAACACGGGAAAGAAGCCGGTGGAGCTGACGGCGAAGGTCTATCTGACGGACGATGCGGCGTGGCGTCCGAAGGGCGAGCCTGCCGCCGTCCTGAAGGCGATCGTCCCCGACGGTCGCGACGGACTCGTCCGGTTCTTCAACCCGACGAAGCCGATTGCGCTGAACGCGCGGTTCGTTTGGGTGGAACTTGTGCCTGCGCCGGGAATTGCCTGGTACCTGCGCGAGGGGACGACGGGGCATTTCGACCTTCGGGCCTACTGCGGCGTGGACAACGGGAAGTGGACTCCGGTTGGCGGCGAAGAGTATTCCTTCGTCACGGAGCCCGCGCTTGAGCGCGACATCGGCTCCAGCGCGGTTGCCGTCACCGACGGAATGGCGCGCAGCGAGGATGGCGTTTACCACGGATGGATTTCCGACTCGTCGAAGGGGCTTCCACAGTGGGTGCGGCTCGACTTCCCCTCGACCGTTTCCGTGAGCGAGGTGCGCATTGCGTTCGATCCCGACTTCGCGACAATCCGCGCCTCAGCGCGTCCGCGTTCGCTCGTGAAGTCATACGTCGTGGAAGGGCTCACCGGCGGCAAGTGGATACGCCTTGGCGGTGACTCGGCGAACCAGCTTCGCCACCGCGTGCATCACTTCCTGCCCGTCAGCCTCGAAGCCCTCCGCGTGACCGTGAACGAGACTTGGGGCGATCCCTCCGCGCGCATCTTCGAAATCCGCGCCTACGGAAACTAGACAACAATTTGACCAAACCAACAAAGGAGGAAAGACGATGAAAATTACTAGAATCATCAAAATGGGCGTGGTCGGCGTTGCCGCATCGCTGTGCGCCTCGGCTGGCGCCGCGCGCGTTGACGTGTATCCGCAGAGTTTCGAGGCGGGCGGATGGGGACTTGACGCGCAGTTCATGGACGTCATGGGCTCGCCGTACCTCATCGCCCACGGACTCGGCGTGCGCGTCCTGGACGCGAAGGCGCGCGTGACGTTCCCGAAGGCGGATGAATACCGCGTGTGGGTGAGGACGCGCAACTGGGCGGATGGTAACCCCGGACGTTTCCGCGTCCTCGTTGACGGCAAGCCGCTCGCAAAGGAATTTGGTGCGGGTCCCCGCACATGGTCGTGGGAGGATGGCGGCGTGGTTCAGATCAGTGGAACGGAAGTAACCGTCACGCTCGAAGACCTGACGGGCTTCGACGGACGCTGTGCAGGAATCGTGTTTGATTCGGATGTGAAGGGCGGGAAGGCCCCTGAGGGCGCGCTGAAGATTAATGAGGCCGACGTCGCCGAAACGGTGAAGGCGGACTTCGTGGTGGTCGGTGGCGGAATGCCGGGAACGTGTGCGGCGGTGGCGGCGGCACGCCGCGGGATCAAGGTCGCGCTCGTGCAGGATCGTCCCGTGCTGGGCGGCAACGCCTCCGGCGAAATTCGCGTGTACTGTGCGGGCGAGGCGAAGCACGACCTCATCCGCGAACTTCGCGGCTACTTCATGAACCGCGACGTGAACATCCCGTTCTGCGACGCGCGCCGGATGCGCATCGTGCAGGATGAGAAAAACATCGAAGTGCGTCTCCTGACGCGCGCGTTCGGCGTGGAGAAGAAGGCCGACGGCACGATCGCTGCCGTGAAGGCGCTCGACCTCAAGTCCAACCGCGTGATCCGTTTCGAGGCACCGCTCTTCTGCGACGCGACGGGCGACGGATGGGTCGGATACTGGGCCGGCGCCGATTGGCGCATGGGCCGCGAGGCGAAGGGTGAGTACGACGAGTCGCGCGCGCCGGAGAAGCCGGACGGCGATACGCTCGGGGCGTCCGTTATGTGGACGAGTGCGGACGCGAATGCGGCCGTGCCGTTTTCCGCACCGTGGGCGGAGAAGCACGCGCAGGGAATCGTGGCGGTGAACGGCGAGTGGAACTGGGAGTATGGCATCCACCGCGACATGATCGCTGAGGCGGAGGAGATTCGCGACAGGATGCTGCTTGCAATCTACGGTTCGTTCTCGCTCGCCAAGAAACGTCAGGCGAATGCGAACAAGGTGCTGAACTTCTGTCCGTACCTGCTCGGCAAGCGCGAATCGCGCCGCATCATGGGCGACTGGGTGTACTCCCAGAAGGACGTCACCTCCACTACGCCGTTCGAGGACGCCATCGCAACCGGATCGTGGGCGATTGACCTCCACTACGACAACTGCAAGAAGGGTGTCGATTTCCTCACCACGTGCAAGGGGAACACGTACGGACGGTACTGGATTCCGTACCGCTGCATCTACTCGCGCAACGTGGGCAACCTCTTCGTGGTCGGACGCTGCTTCAGCTGCACGCACGTGGGGCTTGGTGGCCCGCGCGTGATAAACACGCTCTCGCAGCTCGGCGTCGCGGCGGGCGAGGCGGCGGCGATGTGCAAGGAACTTGGCGAGACGCCGCGCGGAATCTACAAGGGCGGGCACGTCAGGAAACTCCAGGAGCGTCTTGGCGGCGGTTTCCCCGGCGTGCCGGAGGCGAAGACCGCAGGATGGCTCATTGTAGACGACGAGTCCGAGGACGTCGAGTTCGGAAAGGGCTGGCGCAAGATGCACAACGCCAACGGTGACCATGTCGGCGATTGGTACCACAAAGCTGCGGACAAGTCATCGGAGACGGTTGTGTACCCGCTTCCCGTCAAGGAATCCGGCCGTTATGCGCTCATGGGCAAGGTGCCATACCTCTGGTTTGCGAAGCCAGGTGCGAAGACAATGCTTGAAATCAGTTCCGGTGGGCGCACGAAGGCGTTTACGGCCGACCCGGCGCAGAGTACAGGACAGTGGGTGAAGCTCGGCGAGTTCGACTTGGAACCGGGTGCAACGCTCAGCATAATACCCGCGAAATCGTCTGGCCTAATCGTAGCCGACGGCTTCGCCCTCATAAGGAAATAGTGCGGTTCGAAAACCACCGCAGCCGCTGTTCGTTAAATCGGGGTGCGCATCGCTCGGGAACCTCTCCCGAATCGCGCGCC
>CAMKJU010000105.1 GCA_946413265.1 uncultured Lentisphaerota bacterium | reverse complement strand
GGCGCGATCACCGAGCGCGCCATACCATTTTCGGCTTGCGGGCGGCGGTGAGATTATGGTATCATTCTATCCGTTCAACTGGTCAAAGTGTGTTCTTCAACCGTTCAAAGAGGAAAAAAGCGATGGAAAAACTTATCTACAACTCCCGTAGGGGGGAAAAAACTTGTAGTTTCGCGCGTGTTGTTGCTTGGATTCGCAGGACCGCGACACGCGCGGCCCTCCCGTTGATTGCGGCGGGCGCGATCCTTCCGGCACGCGCGGTGACGCTGTGCGTCTCGCGGCAGACGGAGACGTCCGTCACGTTCGCGTTCGGGGGAAAGGACAACAACGACTACGAGCTTTTCCTCGCGCACGGCGCGGCGGACGGCGGCGAGGACAAGCATGCATGGGACTCCTTTGAGAAGGTCGCCGACATCGCCTACGACCAGACCTCCTACGAGTACGAAGTGCCAGCTGCCCTGCGCGACGGACGCCCCCTGCGCTTCTTCCTCATGCAGACCATTGGCGTCAACATGGCGAAGGAATACACCTCCATCCGCTCGACCGGCGCGCAGTGGATCAGCACCGGTGCAAAAGCCGCCAACACTTGGATCATGGACTTCCGCTTCAAGACCGGTCCGATCGCAAACGACAAGGCGTTCTTCGGCCAGAAATGGGGCGGCAAGCAATACCTGTTCATCCTCCAGAACGACGGCGGGACCAAGTTCAGGTTCTACGGAAACTCAAGTTACACCGTCAGCACGCCCGTCGCGAACACGGACTACCGGCTGGTGATCGATCCGGCGAGCTATCTCACGATTACCGGCGGCGGATCGGAGACGCGCAAGTCGATTGACCGTTCCGTGTCCTCCGACGCATTTGCGATTTTCTCGGACACCAGCGGTGGGCATCTTGGTTCCTACACGTTTTACCGCATGAAGATATCCAACGGCTACACGCCCGCGTACGACTTCATTCCGGCGGCGAACGCGGATGGAATCATCGGCCTCTACGACCAGGTGAACAACGTGTTCTACAAGAACAAGACCGCGACGCCGTTCGAGACGGGCGCCGAGGTGCCGCAGAGCCGCTTTGGCCGCGTGATGGACGAAACGCCTACGTTCCGCTTCCCGCGTTCCGTGTCCGTGGCGTCGGCAACGGCCGATGCCGTCACGCTCGCCTTCGCGAACCCCGACGGTTCCGCGTACAAGCTCTACGTCGCTTCCGGCACGACGGACTGCGACACCCGCAAGAACGCCTGGACGTCGTGGGAGGAAGTGGCGACAATCGCCGCCGACGCGACGTCCTACACCTACACGCTTCCCGCCGCGCTCAAGGCGGACGGCGTCTATTACCGCTTCTTCCTCGCGAAGACCGCTACCCCGCCGTATGCCTCGGAACTCCTCTCCATCACTTCCACAGGCGCGCAGATGGTGCGCCTCGACTACGTGCCTGGAACGGATACGACGACCGACTTCCGCTGTGGCGACGTGACGTACGAGCACCAGAAGGCGTTCTTCGGCCAGCACTGGGGCGGCAACGCCTACCTCTTCAACATGCAGGCCGACGGCTCAAATCCGTCCTTCCGCTTCCACGGCGGCGGCACGGCCTCCACTACCGTGAGGCCCGCCGCAAACACCGACTACCGCTGCCGCATCACGTCAGGCGGCAAATTCCTTCTTGACGGCGGCGGAGCCTCGTCGGAAATCTCGGAACCCCTTACGTCCTATCCGCTCATCGACCTCTGCTTGTTCTCCACGCACAGGGGCGACACGTATAACGCGAAGTTCCGCTTCGATTCAATGCTCGTGAAGGACGGCGACGTCGTCGTGCGCGACCTCGTGCCCGTGCAGACGACTGACGGGAAGGGTGCGCTCTTCGACCGCGCGAGCGGGCGGGTGTTCGAGAACGTGACGACCACCGACTTCACGAAGGGCGCAGCCGTCGCTCGTCAGGCATGGGTTGTCTCGACGTCCGAGAGCCTCGCCGGCTCGGCCTCCGCGGCACCGGTCCCCGTCACCGTTCTTGAGAGCGTCATGCTCACCGACGACACGGAATGGTCTGCAATCGAGGGCCGCCTTGCGGATTCCGGCACGGTCGATCTCAACGGCCACGAACTGCACGTCACGGACTACGCGGCGTTCCTCGCGAAACACGCCTTCCTCGCCGGCACGGGTAATCTCCGCGTGACCGTCCCCGCGAACGAGACGCTCATCTTCAACAACGGCAACAAGCCGGTATTCACCGGTAAGCTCATCAAGGATGGTGCGGGCACGATGGTTCTCTCCGCCAGCATGACCCACCTCACCGGCGTCACGGTGGCGGAGGGTATCATGAAGTACGGGGCGCAGTCGGTGATCGCAAACGGCATCACGGTGAAGGTCCTGGACGGCGCCGCGTTCGACATGAACGGAAACGGCAACGGAAACGTGCCGATCTACGACCTTGCCGGAACGGGTCCGGACGGCGGCGGCGCCCTGCGCAACACGGGCGCGGACGTGACGGCAGGCTCGGCGCAGATGAAGGGGCTAAGGCTTTCGGCGGACGCCACGGTGGGCGGCACGGCCAACCTCGGCCAGATCAACAGCAGCTACAACACGCCGACGTGCTTCGACTTGAACGGCTACACGCTCACGATCGACATCCCTTCCAACAAGGGGTTCTGGCTTGCAACGGCAAACAGCTCGTCGCCCGGAACGATCTACGTGAAGCAGGGCATCCTCTATCCATACAAGAACGACAAGGAGGTGAGCCTTCCCAATGTGGACGTGATCGTAGACGGCACAGGAGCCTCGTACCGCATCCCGAACGATGGCTCGAAGAAGGCCACGTTCAAGTCCATCACCGCGCTGAACGGCGGCCAGATCGAAGAGAGAGAGAATAGAACGTACATAAAGGAACTGACGTTGCTTGACGGCTCCGTTGTTCCAAGCTACGTCAAGTGGATCTATGTGGCGAACAATGTAGTCGTTTCGAATGAGACGACGGACATCACGATCTATCCGCCGATCGAGAGCAACAGCACGTATCCCAAGTTGCTGAAGTACGGTGCGGGGACGCTCTATATCAAGAACAACCACACCCAACAGAGGATGAACTCCGGCGCGGAGATATTCGGCGGCACGGTGGTGATGGACTCCACGGCATCCACGCTCAAACCGGAGATCGCATTTTCCGACAACGCTGCCGTTCCCGTCACCATCCACGCGGGCGGCACGCTGGACATGCGCCTCTGCACGAACACCACGCCGTTCAAGGTGACGCGTCTTGTCGTGGAGGATGGTGGCACGCTGCTCCATGCGGCGAACAACAATCTCAGTATCGCGGGCGCGGCCACATACGACAAGCCGCTTCCGTTCGGTGCGTTCGCAGGCTCGCTCGAAATCGCGGCGGCGGTGACGTTTGACTTGACGGACCTCTACTCCGGCGCGTCGGCGCCGGCAGCTGGCGCGGACGTGACGCTCTTCTCGGCCGGCACGCTGACGCGCACGAGCGCGGGAATCGTCAACGTTGTCGGGTGTCCGTACGACAACTACGTGACCTACGAGAGCGGCAGCGTGGTGCTGCATACCGCTTCGGCTGCCGTCGCGGAGCTGAACCCGATCAAGATCTGGAACGTGGGCGGCACTTACGTCTATGGCGCGAACAACAACAGCTACCGCGCCCAACTCGGCACGCTTCTCGCGGCAGAGGGATGGAAAGTGGAGATGACGGGCTGGCGTACGTCGAGCGCCAGCATCATCTGCAACGCCAAGGACGCCTGGAAGCGCCACGCGGGCATTGTGGACCTCGCGCTCAAGACGTCCGCGACGCGCGCGGGCGTCCTCGAAGGCCTCGAAACGTACTGCGCGGCGGCGAACTATCCCGACTTCACCATCTTCCTGTGCGGCGACATTGATGTTGCCGACGGCGTCGCCGACGCGACGGTGCTCGCGAACTACAAGGCGGCCGTGACGCGCATCAAGGCCGCGCTTCCGATGACGACCGTGATCGCCTGCACGATCCCGAACGGTTCGGCGACGCTCAACGCCGACATCGCGTCGTGGTGCGCGACGGAGACGGACGTCGAGTGCGTCGATATCGCCGGCACCATCACGACGGCGCAGACAGATGCGGAGTGTAACGCCGTGGCCGCCGCAATCAAGGCGAAGCTCGTAACGCTCGCGACGGCGACGGGCAAGAACACCCCGTCCTCGTGGACGCCTCCGGCGGTCGTCCTCGACGCGACGAACAACGTGCCCGCCGCGTACCTCGCGGGCTTCACGCGCGTGCGCACCATCGAGCTGACCCCCTCCATCGGTTTCCCGCAGAACGTTTATCAGATTCCCTACTCTTACGCTCCGGCGATGCAGGAGACAGGGATTGAGAAGGCGGGCTACTACATCGAGCTTGTGCGCAAGGACACCGGCGCGCTGCGGGCGCTGTGGGTCGATATGGACGCGCCCGGCTCCAACTGGGCGGACGTGGCGCTGCCCGTCACGCACGCCCAGCGCAAGCAGGTGACTGTCAAGAAGCTCCACGTATGGAGCAACTGCGGCGGCGTCTCGCAGGTGGCGGCCAACGACGACACCGTGGACGGCTATCTTGAGTTCAATCCCGTGAACTATTCGCAGACTGAGCGCACGGGTGATGTAGTCGCGGAGCCGTGGAGCGGTGCGTTCGGCTTCAACGACACGCTGACCACCAGCGGCAGCAGCGGCCATGCCTGTTTCCAGATTATGCGGAAGTTCTCCGAAGAAGGAGCTTTCCCCGCTGCGGAAATCCTCTTTGCCTTCAACCGCTGGGGCACTTCTTCGGGGAGATTGCGTGCGCTCGGCATGGGCACGCTCGCCGACTACGGCAACCACGGTTATACCACGTCCAAGGCGCTTGACTGGACCTATACGTACAGCGATACTGCGTCTGCCGACGTGAACAACATCTCCGAAGGGGCGTACTCCTACATCCGCATTGAGTTCTGGGTGAAGTACGACGAAACGCCCACACGCGCGGACGTGGCAAAGTATCTCTGGACGGGCGCGACGGACGCGACGTTCAACACGGTCGGCAACTGGGCGAAGGACGAGACCGTGGCGACTTCGCTTGCGAACGCCAGCGTCCTTCTGCCTGCGGGCGTGAGCCAGTCGTTCACGTACATCGGCTACGACCCGATCTCGCTCAGCACGACGACGTTGATGGTCGATGGTTCAGCGACGTTCCCGACGGTGGGCGGGTTCTACCTCTACGGACTCGACATGGGCGCGACGGGTAAGATCACGTTTGACCCCGTGAAGTTCTCGTTCCGCCTCGTCACGCCGCCCGTGTTCGCCCCCAGCGCAAAGATCGCGCTCACGCCCAACTACGCCACGGCGACGAAGGGGCGCTTCCTCCTGATGACGTGGGATAGGGGCGCGCTTGAAATGGACGCCGCCTCGCTCAACGCCCTGTTCGACACAACGAGTGCGAACGGCGCGGACGTGAAGGTGTGGGCCGAGAACCTTGCCAGCGGCGGACGCCTCTGGCTCGACCTCAACTACTCCGCGCCGAAGCAGCGCATCAACGTCCTCTGCACGGGCGACTCCATCACGCAGGGCAGCAACTCCACCTACGGCAACTGGCGCATCTTCCTGATGAAGCGCCTCGCCGCCGCCGGTTACGCGCCCGTCGCGAAGGGACACTGGAAGATCGAGAGCAACGACATCTGCGGCGCGGTGATGCCCGAGGAGTGGGTGTGGCACTCCGGCATCAGCGGACAGCGCCTCGTCACGAAGGGCGGCGGCGGCACAATCGACGCCATCGACGCGATGCTCGACTGCGCGGGCGACGTCGATTTCGTCCTCGCCAAGATCTGCACGAACGACATCAATTCCAACAACGCCACCGCCGAAGAGCTCTTCCCCGTGTGGACGAACCTCGTGTGGAAGACGCTGAACCACAAGCCGCACGCGAAGTTCATCGCGGGCGCGGTGGTGGACATCGCCTACACTCCGGCAAAGGACGAACAGGTCGTCGCGTTCAACGCGGCGATAAGCAACGCGATCGCGAACGCCATGTTCCCGGCTAAGCGCGCCTATTTCGCGGACCTCTACACGCCGTGCTACCGCTATGACGGCGAGGGCAACTACATCACGGGCAGCTTCTACGCGAACAACAACCTCCACCCCGACTGGCCGGGCGAGGACAAAATGGCCGAGACATACTGCAACGCCATCCTCGGCGCGATTGCCGACGATCCAGGCTTCGATCTTGGCGCGGCGGAGACGGGCGTTCCGACGACGAGCGGCGTGGAGAACAACGTACCCGCCGCGTATCTGGACGGCATGACGCGCGCATGCGTCTTCGACATCGCGGCGAACGGCGGCACGTCCCTCGCATCGCTCGGCTACGTGCCGTACGCCTACGTGAACGACGCGGCTCCAACCAGCAACCTTTCGCGCGTCGGCTACTACATCGAGCTGAGGCGCAAGGACACGGACCTCGACGACTACCACGACCTGACGCGCTGGATCTGGGTCTCCTGCGACGCCTTCGGCGACCGCACGCTTGCGGACGTCGGCATCCCGCTCACGACAGTCAGCCAGTGCGCTGTGAACCGTCTGCGCGTCATTTCGAACATGCCGGGAATCGAATCGACCGCCGCAGACGAGAGTAACGTGCGCGGCTGGGTGGAGTTCTGGCCCAGCACGTACGGCGTCGACCCGAGCGGCAAGGTTGACGCCCCTGCGAAGGTGTTCCGGTGCGACTGGAACGACAAGCGCGCCGACAACATGTCAGGCTACGGCACGATGCAGATCCACCGCTTCACGCCCGGCGAGGCGAACCCCGCGCAGGTGATGTTCGCGTTCAACCGCTGGACGGGCTCGGACTGCTACGAGATCGGCATCGGCAACTTCTCGCACAACGGCAAGGCCATCGACCAGACGTGGATGGGCGACGCGACCTTGCGAGAGAGGAACACCTCGCTCGCCTACGAGGTGGCGAAGATCGAAATCTGGACGGCGAGCGACACGCCGGACGGCGCGGCGTTCGTGCTGGTGGACGGGGTTTCGCCTTCCGGCGGCGGCGAGGCGATCGTGACGGGCGAAGTGCGCGACTTCGGTGCGGGCGCGTCCTCCGCCACGCTCACGCTCGAGTGGTCCACCGATCCGGCATTCGCGACGGTCGCGGGCTCCACGAACATCGGCGTGGTGGCGGAGACCGGCGCGGTGTCCGCCACCGCCACGGGCCTCACGGCGGGCGAGACATGGTACTTCCGCTTCACGAGCGTGAACAGCGCGAACGTGGGCGCGGCGAGCGGTGTGAGCGATCCGCTCGACTACAGCGAGGGCGTGTGGCGTCCGCAGACAGCCTCCGACGTTTGGACGTCCATCGCGTGGCAGAAGAACGGCGCGGGCGAGCACGTCGCGTTCAACCCGGCGTGGACTGCGAAGTTCGACGGCAACGAGGCGACGCCGGTTGCGTCCGTGCAGGTGCCGGAAGCCGTGCGCGCGGAACAGGTGACGGTTGATGCCTCCGCGAACTACACGCTGACGGGCGCGGGCGCAATCGAGTCCAAACGGCTTGTCAAAAAGGGGACTGGCACGCTCACGCTCGGCGCGGGTGTTCTCGCCGAGACGCCAGACATCGTGGTCGAGGGCGGCACGGTGAAGCTCGCGAACGATGCCGTGGTTGGCGCGGCGGGACGAAACGGCGGCACGATCACGGTGAAGAACGGCGGACAGTTCGATCTCAACTACAACGACACGACATCGGCGGCCGGACGCGCACGCGCGCTCGTGACGAGCGGCAAGAAATTCGTTATCGAGGGCGCGGGCCCCGACGGCGACGGCGCGCTCGTCTCCACGTTCGCGAACACGGCGTGGGGTTCGCCCATAGACGAAATCGAGTTGACTGGCGACACGACGATCGGCGGCGTGAGCCGCATCGACATCCGCGGCAACACGAAGAACCGCATTGTCGGGCCGACGAACGCCACGCTCACCGTGAAGACTCGGCCATCGAGCGACTACGGCCTGGGACTCGTGGGCGGCAGTATTTCGGTTGGCAAACTCAATGTCGCGCCCGGTGGCAAGTTCAAGATCGAGGGGGCGACGGCGATCAACATCCCCTACGGAATCGATCTCTACGGAATGTTCATGTTCTACACCGGATCGGGTACGTGGAGTACTGGCGGCATCACGGCGATGGGCACGGCCGGCTCCATCGGCAACGCCTCGGGTGACGCTTATGTGCGGACGCCCGTCACCATCCCGTCCGACGCGAAGCTCACGCTGAACGGCGGTGGGACGACGCATTACACAGATGTGGTGACGAACAGGAACGAGATTTCCGTGGCGAATGGCAACCACTACATTGAAGGCCCGCTCGTGAACGAGGGTAATCCCGTCATCAGGACCGGACGTACCCTGTACATCTATCCTTCGACGGTGGCGGGCGATTCGCGACTCATCGTCACGGGCGGTCAGCCCTATACGTCCGGCAGGTCCGACTGGGGCGACGCCGCGCTCGACGTTTCGCTCTCCGGAGGCGGCAGCCTCGTGATCGGCACGAACAGCGACGGATACGGGCTTCCGAAGTTCGGAAAGAACAAGCTCTCCGTCACAGCGGCGAGCGGGCATTCTGGCACGGTGTATTTCCACCCGGCAACTTCGGCGTCATTCGACGGCCTGACGTGTTCCGGGACGGTCAAAAATTTCTTCATGCAGGGTCCGAGCTCGAAGACGCGCAACGGGGGTCCCGTCATCGCCGGCCATGCAAACGACCTTGTCGTCTCGGCCATCTACCTCGAGGCCGGCAACGGCAACGGTCGCGGCGAGTGGACGGTCACGGGCGAGAACTCACACATCGCCGTCACGACCCTCTCCGCGAACTGGATCGGGTCCCAATACTACGCCGGCTCGCTGACATTCAGGGATGGACTTCTTGAAGTCGGCTCGGGCGGCATCCGCGAGGCGTGGACCGATCCGGCGCGCACCGCCTTCAACATGGAGAGCGGCACGCTCCGGGCGACGGCGAACTTCAACATTGGCAAGGCCGGCATGAGGGCGACGTTCGGCAGCCCGAAGAAGGACGGTGCCGTGACGTTCGACCTGAACGGTAAGACCGTGAAGTGGGGCACGGGCCTCACGGGCGCGAGCGACGTGACGCTCACGGGTGCGGGCGCGTTCGCGCCGGACCGCGCCGGCATCCAGGGCATTCCGCTCGGCAAGTGGACCGTCAACGCGACGGGCACGGTCGATCTCCGCAACGCGGCGGGCTTTGCGGGCGGCCTCGCGCTCGCGGAGAATGTGACCGCCAAGCTCGACATCGCCGGCACGAACATGGTGGAGTTCCTCGCGTGGACCTGGACGGGCAACGCCTGGGACACCATGAAGCCCGCATTCCAGAATTCCACGCCCGAGGCCATCACGCCGTTCGTCGCGACGTCCTTCACCTACGCCAACCGCCCGTCGTCGACGCTCGTTGACGTCAAGTACGGCAGCGGCAGCGGCTTCAACTACATCGGTGAGTTCTACGTGAGCGCCGAGAAGGCGGGTACGTGGTACTTCAGCCACAACGGCATCAGCCACAACGGTCTCCAGATCGACGACACGGAACTCGACAGGGCCGGAAAGAACTCCACGACCACGGGCAAGACCATTGACCTGGCCGAAGGCTGGCACAAGTTCATGATCTCCTTCTACACGGATGCGGCGAATCCGTCCTTCGGTCCGAGGAGCGGGGGTGACACGACGATCACGTTCAAGGCACCGGGCGACTCCGACTACAGGGTGTTCGACACGACGACCGTCCCGATGCGGATGCGCCAGCACCTCGGCGCGCGTACGAGCGTGAGGTGGCGCAAGTACATGAGCTATGGCGACAGTGCCTCGGTGTACGCCGACGCCGACGAAAGCAAGTACGCGACGCTCGATGTCGTGACCAACTCGCTGCAGGTCATCCATCAGAAATTCTCGACCGGCGTGAACGCCCCGCTCGGCGGCGCGTCCGCCCGGTTCGACGGCTACTTCAAGGTTGCGCCGGAGCAGGAGGGTGTCTGGACGTTCAATGCGAAGTTTGACGACCGCATCGCGCTGTCTGTCGATGGACGCCGCCTCTTCGCCGGGAATACCGGCACCGCCAGCATGACGCTCCGCGCCGGCTGGCACAAGTTCGACATCCGCACGGGTGACACGACGCCATCGGGCAACACGACATACGGCACGGGCGGCGGACTTACCGATTCCGTCGGCAATACGGTTGCGCTTGAATTCAAGGTCAACGGCGGTGCCTACTTCGCCTTCGACGAGCGCTACTTGCCGATTGCCTACACGCCCGGCGACGCGCAGAAGTTCGAGGAGCCCGGCCTTGGCGGCGAGATCGAGCTCGCGGCGGGATCGACGCTCACCAACGACGTGCGCGACGGCGGTTGGTGCCCGATCTACGGAACGCTGAAGGGCAGCGGCACGCTCGCCGGCCCGTACCGTTTCACGGGCGAAAACAACAGCTGGCTGGTCGAGGGTGTGACCGCTCGAAACGCGAACCTTCCGGCCGTGCAGTTCGCGAACGCCACGCCTGAAACGTTCAAGGGCCTGAAGTCGCTCGACGTCACGTTCGACGCGCAACCCACGCGAAAGGCCTACTTCCTCACGGGCGCGGTCACGGATCTCACCGCAGCCGATGTTGCCAACGTGGCGTACACCGTGACCGACGAAGCCGGCAACGACTACACGGAGAACTTCGCGCTCACCGTGCAGGAAGGCCGCCTCACGTTCACGAACAGCAAGCCCAAGGGCATGTACATCATCGTGCGGTAACCGGAAAATCCGGATGATCCGGAAGATCCGGATGATCCGGAAAATCCGCATGATGCAGGTGTAACCTTCGGATGCCTGGCGCGTAACAGGGCAAGGCAAAACCGATTACGGAGCCGCTGGCAAGTGAGGTATTGCAGGACTGGCGACAACAAGAAAGGTGAAGACGAAATGAAGGATATGCTAATGATTACGGCTGCAGTTGCACTTGTCGCAACGGCGAAGTCAGTGGCGAAGCTGCTCACCGACGCCATCTACCTTTCCAAAACGCCGCCGCAGGGCTCGTGGCGGACGTTTAACTTCTGGCGCTGGTACGAGAAGGAAATCTCGATTGTGGAGGCGCTCAAGAGACCGATCGACCAACGGAGCATTCCCGGCGACAAGTCCGACATGAAACGCATCGACTACATCTACGTCTCGCCCGGCACGACGGTGCTAGACTACCGTACGGTTTGTGCGCCGCGCCCCGGCACGAAGCTCTATCCGAGCGACCACTTCCCGTCCGTCGCGACGCTCGTGTTCAAGTAAGGTGCAAAATGTCGCCCCTAACTGGAAATCTGTCAGCGCAGGAAGATGCTCGTCCCGAACTTGAGGCCTTAATGAAAAAACATTTCCCCCTTGCGCCGATGGCGCGGATTTGGCATAATAATTGCGCTGAATCCTTAAAAAACTGTGCCTAAAAAAGAGAGCGCAAATGGATAACTGCAAAAAATCGACGAAAGTTAGGAGTAGTTTAGTTGCTCTTTCCCCGCTGTGGGGCATCGCCATTCTGGCGGCAATATGCGCATCACCGTCATTGGCGGCCCAGCGCAACTGGAAGGGCAACGGAGCGGACACGCTTTGGAACACGGCGGCCAACTGGGATTCCATGCCAGGCTCCGGCGATTCATTGCAATTCAGAACTTCCAGCGTCGGCAGTCGCACAGCCACGCTGAACGGGTCTTATTCCTACACCGGCAACATCCATGTCGGCACAGGCAGTTCCGCAAGCGCCCCCTACGTATTCGAGGCCACCGATCCGGCGAATACCTTGACCATCACGGACGACACCTGGCTCGGGTATTACGAGGACGGCGGACTCTGGCTCAAGTCCGGCACATATGTGTTCAACGGGAAAAGTGGCAAGAACTTCCACGTTGGGGAAGGGAACAAGTCTGTCCACAATTTTTGGCTGAAGGTCGGCGACGGCGTTTCGTCCGTTTCCATGACAACGAAAGGGAGTGCGTACGTTCGCGGCGGGAGCACGTTCGTCGCGGACAAGGCGACGCTCACCTTCAATTCAAGTTTCGCAATGAACGAGACATCGGCGGCGTATTTCACGAACACGACGATGTCCGCGCAGTATTTCCGCCTCTACGGTACATCCTCTGCGACGCTTTCCAATTCCACGCTGACTGTCTCCCGCGACCTCAACGTCCCGGACGGCAATGGAAGTGTCGGCACGTTTACCGCCACCGACTCGACGGTGCACGCGAACGGTTCCGGATACGTTTTCAACGTGGGCGTCGGCGAGACCGCGACGGGCACAGTCTTGAAGAACGGCGGCGACTGGGACTGCTACTACCTGCGGCTTGGAGCGAGCACCGGTGCCTCCGGCACGTTCACGATGAACGGCGGATCGCTCACGGTGCGAACCGAACTCGGAATCGGGATCGGCGCCAATTCCACCGGCGTGTTCCACCTCAACGGCGGAACGGTTTCGGCCCAGTACATCAGGAGCGCCGACGGCGCGTCGTCCTCGCTCGTCATCGACGGCGGCACGCTCAAGGCAAACGGCGTGGATTCGAGGGGATTTATCGAGAAGCCCGGCCTGAACGTGTCCGTGAAGTCCGGCGGCGCGACGGTCGATACCGCCGGGTACGACGTCGTCCTCAACGCCGCGTTCAACAAGGCGGCGGACGCCCCGAATGCCGCGCTCACCGTGACGGGCGGCGGGTCGGCGAAGTTCACCGCCGGCGGCAACCTCACGGGCGCGTTCACCGTGGGCGAGGACACGGGAATCCACTGGTTCGACGCGGACGCAACGGTGGCCGACTACGCGCTCGCCTCCCTGACGCTCGGCGCCGGCTCCACGCTCGTTCTTGACGCCGACGCGACCGGCTGCGACACGTTCACCGCCGCCTCGACGAACATCTCCGCGACGGCGGAGAAAAAGACGACCTTCAAGCTGCTCGTCCGCGCGATGCCGGAATCGGGCCGCGCGTTCCGGCTGTTTGAAATGACCCAGGCCGACGCCGCGAACTGCGAGGTCGTGGCCGAGACCCCGGCGGGCGCGTCACTTGTCGTCGAGAAGGGCTGGGCGGACGGCTATCTTACGTATGCCATCCTCGCGAAGGACTACGTGTGGGGAGGCGGCGCGAACGGCGGCGGATGGACGGCCGGTTCGAACTGGCTTGTCGATGGCGCCGCGTCCGGATGGGAGAACAACAACAACGCCGTCTTTGCGGCGGCGGGCGACAAGGCAACGCTCGACGCATCCGTGACGGCGGTTGCGCTCGACTTCCGCGCGGATGCGACGGTCGATGCCGCAGAGGGCGCGGAGGCCGCTATCTCCACTCCGGAAGTCGTCGTGGCGCAGGGCGTCTCCGCAACGGTGAACGCGCCTCTCTCCAGTGAGTTCATCAAGACGGGCGCGGGCACACTCGCGCTTGGAACGAACCGCACGGAGCAGACGGCGCTTGAGGAGGGGACGCTCGCCGTGGCGGGGACGGCTTCTCTCGACTGGACAAAACTCACGTTCGGCACGGATCCGGCGAAGCCCGTCACGCTTCGCGTCGGGGCGGACGC
>CAMKJU010000104.1 GCA_946413265.1 uncultured Lentisphaerota bacterium | reverse complement strand
AATAGTTGTTTCCAAACATCAGAAGGCTCTGCGGTGAATTACGCAGATGCGCCCCATCATCAAATGGTGGAAGTAGGCGTGAAAACGGCCTTGAAATCGCAATTTGATATTTTGCCGCGATTGACTTTCACCACAGGTTTTGCTAGACTCTCAACATTCCCCTTTGCTGAATGGGAAGTGGCGCGAAAATGACGATGAAGAGCACAGCAGATTGTCGCACTTGCAAGGAATGAGGCGTGGCAAGGTGAAGGCGACATTCGACATCCGACGGCCGACGACCGGGCGGCGACATCCGACAATCGACAGCCGACTGTCGGATGTCGGGCATTGTAAGACTGTCGGTCACCGAATGTCGAATGCCGCAGAAGAGGATCGTTGATGCGCGCCGCTGGCCGGATGACGGCCTGTAACCTTTCGGCGGCTGGCGGGTAAACAAGGCAGAAAGCAGTTTCAAGGAGGTAAGGCAATGGCAATCAGCATCGACACGATCCGTTCGCTCAAAGCGAGCAAGACGTACTATCTCGCCAATTCCACTGGCGAGATCACCGAGGCTAGCAAGTGGCAGCGTTTCAAGTGCTGGCTCGGCGTGGGCGACGGCCGCGCCAAGGTCGCACGGCTCGCGGAGGCCGTGAAGGCGGCGCTTCTGGAATCGGCCGGCCTCAAGGCCGATGCCGAGCTCAACACGGAGATCGACGCGCTGAACATGAACAAGTCGCTCTCCGGCGGGGCGCTCGCGGAGATCGCGAAGCGCTTTGCCGCGACGAACGCGGGGAAGATCGCGTCGGTTGACGCCGGGAAGATAGCCGACAACGTGATTGCCGACTTCGCGAAAAGGATCGTGCAGGACGGCAAATGCGTCGCTTCCGACGAGTCCTCCATGCGGGACCTGCTGCGCCGCGCCGTGGGTGACCTCTGCGACAGCCCCGCGCGGGTTGTGAAGAACGGTCGCGAAGTGCTGGATTCCAAAGCGTTCAAGTGGAAGCTCAACCGCGTCTTGACGAAGGCCGAGATCGCGGTCGGGGAGATCGTGACGTGCGAGGCGCTCGGATGCCCGAAGATGGACAGGCACTACGCCGCGTACGTGAAGACCGCGCTCTGGAACGAGAACGGGTCGTCGACCGGTCTTGGGGTCGCGAATCTCAGGCCCGCCGCCGACGTCCATTTCGAGGCGGCGCGCGAGAAGGCGAAGGGGCAGAATGTATATGCGCGCAAAGACGCCGGTTTGTGCGACGCCGCGATCAGAACGGCGATCGCCGCCTGCACCGACCCGGACGCGCTGGAAATCGTCATCGAGTGCGTCGGCAACATCGTCAAGGGCGGCGACGACAAGCTTCGCACGACGGAGAAGATTCGCGAGAAAGTCGCTGCGATCTGCGACAACGTCGCCGAGCTGCGCCAGATCACGGCGGACCATCCGGCAACCTTCGGGTACGGCAGGCAGTTCCTGGTCCTCATGGAGGGAAAGACGTTTCCGCATGGGATGCTGGGGCGGGTCGTGCAGAGCGCCCGCACCCTGCCGATCGGCGACGCCCTCCGCAGCCTCTCCGCCGGCTCGAGTGGAACAGACGTGTTCCATGCCGTCGAACAGTTCAAGGAAGCGATTTTGCACGTCATGAGGGAGTCTGACGCCGGCAAAATTATCCATGGCGTGGACGCGGCGTCCGTTTTCAACGAGTTCGTCATCGAGATTCTTCTGGACCGGATTGACGCGGCTGAGGTCCGCGGGATATACGAGGGGCTGCAGTCAGAGGAGGCGTCCAAGCTCAGCGCCATGCTGCAGTCGGTGTACGCCGGAGATGAGGTCTTGGACGACAACCACTCCGAAGCCCTGCAGTCCGCCATCATGGACTTGACTCAAGAGATCGATACGCAGCTCTCCTCGCTGAACCGCATCGTCGCCCGGCGTCTTGGCAAGCCGGACGCGGGGCTCAAGCCTTTCAACGGCGTGGTCGAGCGCGCCGAATTCGACGCGAACGGCGTGTCGGGCGAGATCGCGGAGCTCGGGCGCCAGCTCGTTGCGAGATACAAGGCCACGTACGTCAACGGCAAGATCACGGGCGACGGGCCGGCGGCAAACAGCCTGCGGCAGCTCCTCTCGGACAAGCTCGGCCCCGAGCCGTACAAGCCCGCCGACGCGATGCGCGGCAAGCTCACGCGCATCGCCGGCAACCTGCTGAACAGGGGCCTCGCGCAGGACCTCAGGAACGTCGCCACCGGCCATGCGCCGCTGTTTGCCGCGGACTTCTCGCGCATCAGCGAGATCAAGCTCGGGAACGCGGTCGTGGTGGACAAGAAAAACCTCGATGCGGCGCGCAACCAGTTCGCCCGGTTCGTGCTGAAGAACCCCGATGCCGCCTACGCCGAGCTCGATCTCGCCTCCAAGCGGAAAGTCGACGCGGTGATGGCACTCGCCTCGCAGAACACGCAGAACGCGATTGCGTTCGGCGTCGGGGTGCTGCTTCACCCCGAGGGCACGCAGACGAATTTCACCGCGACCCGCGGGGAGATGACGCGCAAGGTCGCGTTCGCGTTCGACGACGACGGGGCGCTCGTGGTCAAGTTCGTGAACGACCACAAGCCGGCACTCGCCTTCTTCGGGGCCAACGACGCCCCCATCCCGTGCGGGCCGGGAAGCAAGTTGAAGCAGTCGATCGAAATCACCGTCTCCGCGGCCGAGCTCGACCGCCTCGCGAGCCTCGACTTCGCACAGTACGACGACGGCCCCTACACGCAGCGCGTCGACAAGGAGAAGGCTCCCGACGCCATTGAGAACGCCCGGGAACTGATTCCGCAGGATTTCCGCCTCAACGCCCAGATCAACGTGGACTGGGAGGCGGAGATGAAGTGAGCGAGTAAAGCGTACGACGGCTGGTACACGGGTGAGAACGGCACGGGACGATGAGGGGGCGATCAGCCGATGGAACGACAAGAAATTCGTGCCAAATATTTTGCATGGGGCATTGACAGGGCGAGTCTGTTTTGGTAAAGTAATCGCGTGCTTACCATAAAAGGAGCCTTCGATGACGGAAAAAACAGACAGAGCAGAAGAGACGCCGGCCGCGGATGTGGCGGGGCGCTCGTTCATCCCGCTCTACGTGACGAACTTCTTCGGCACGCTGAACGACAACTTCCTGAAGACGCTGGCGAGCTTCACGGTGATCGGCTGGATTGCCGACGCGCACATGAAGTCGATCGCGATGGGCGTGACGGCCGGCGCGCTCGTGCTGCCCTACATCCTCTGCTCGCCGCTCGCGGACCGCCTGACGGCCGTATGGGCGAAACGGCGCATCGTTCGCGTCGCGAAGTGGGCGGAGCTGCCGATCATGGCCGTCGCGGTCGCGGGCTTCGCGCTCACGTCGCCATGGCTCGTGATCGGCGCCGTGCTCCTGATGGGGCTGCAAAGCTCGCTCTACTCGCCGGCCAAGTACGCGCTCATCCGCGACATCGGCGGCGAAGGGCGCATCTCGACCGGCATGGGCGGAATGGAAGGGGTGTCCTTCCTCGGTGTCCTCGCGGGTACGGTGGCGGGGGCGGTATTTGCGGACTTGGAAGTCCGTTACCCCGAATGGAATCTGTCATGCATCTGCTTTGTCGCCTTTGCAACGCTCGGCCTCGTGGCGAGCTACACGATCCGCGCCAAGGAAGAACTGAACCGCGCGCTCCACGCGATCAATCCGATTCGCTACATTCGCCGCGCCTATCGCATGGCGGGACGCTACGACGGCTTAAATGCAGTGATTCTCACGCTGTCGGTTTTCTGGTGGGGTGCGGCAATGCTGCAAATGGGGCTGTTGGTATATGGAAAAGCGGAAAACGGATTGAACCTCAGCGCGACCGAGACGGGCACGCTCCTCTGTGCGGCGGCGGTGGGCATTGTCGCGGGACAGATCATTGCGGGGTTCGTGGATAAGCGTCGATTCCTCTTGGGCGCGACGCTCCTCACGGGGTGGATCGCGGCGGCGCTGCTCCTCGTGCTCTTCTTCGTGCCGATGCCGCCGGTGGCATTCGGGATCGTGCTGGGCCTGCTCGCCTTCGACCTCGGGTTCTTCAAGCTGCCGCTCGACGCCGAGATTCAGAAGGTCGTGAAGGGGCCGCGCCTGAACACGATGCTCGCCTACTTCAACCAGGTGTCGTTTCTCTTCATGCTCGCGGCGAGCGGATGCTACGCGCTCGTCAGCTGGGCGTTCGGCCCGAAGGCGTTTCTGCTGCTGTTTGCGGTGGTGATGCTGGTGGTGCCGTTTCTTTTCGTATTCAGCTATCGGTCGGTGCTGCTCTGCACGGGGCGGTGGATTTTCGCGTGGCGGTATAAGGTGGAGGTGGAGGGCTTGGAAGAGGCGATGGGACGTGAGACGTTGGACGCGAGACGCGAGGAGCGCACACGTCTCAAGTCTCCCGTCTCGCGTCAGGAAGCACCTTGCCCCACAGCGGCCTACCTCGTACTGCCCAACCATCCGGCGATGGTGGATCCGATGCTGGTGAGCCTGATGTTTTGGAAAACGCCCCTCAAGCCGCTGAGCGACGAGTCGTTTTTCCACACAGGCATTGTGGCGCCGGCCGTGCTGCGCACGCTTGGCGCGGTGCCGGTGCCCGACTTGCGCAAGCACCGCACGGCGAAGGGCGCCTCGATCGCGCGCGGCCTCGGCGACATCGTGAAGTCAACACTTGAAGATGGCGGCAACGTGATCTTCTATCCATCGGGCCACATCCAGACCGAGCCGGAGCATGAAGATATCGGTACCCGCCAACTCGCCTACAATATCTGCAAAGATCTTGGAGAGGCGGGTCACCGCGCCCGCATCATTGGCGTGCGCACGCGCGGACTCTGGGGCAGCATCTGGAGCCGCGCCGGCCGCACCACCTCGCCCGCGTTCGTGCCGACGTTCATCAAAAGCGTCCTGCTCTGGTTCTTCTGGTCGCCATTCGTCCCGCGCCGCCGCGTGACGATGCACGTCGAGGACTTGACCGACCGGGTGAAGGAGTGGTCGAACCTGACGCGCCTCGAGTTCAATCGAAAGTTGGAGGAGTGGTATAATGCTTGAAATGTTTTTAGACAGGATTAACAGGATTGAGAGGAGCGGGAGTATGAAGAAGAAAATCATGTTTGTCGCACTTGCAGTTGTTGCGATGGCGTGGTGTCCCACTGCGTATGCCGACGAGGGTAGCGATACAGTCGGATGGACACCGCTTGCGGTTGATATATGGACGTTGGGACGCACGAACGCGCACGTGATCGCTATTCCGCCGCGCGACTGGAATGTCGCTGGACTGTCACTTGGCGGATTGCATCTTGGCGGGAACCGATCCGTGTATGGTGCGCAGATAAATCTTGTCGCCGGATCCGCCAAGTCGATGTATGGTGTGCAGGCGGGGGTATTGAATTTCGCCGAGGAATGTTGCGCGCTGCAGTCTGGTGCCGTAAATGTATTTGGCGATGGCATGGGTTTGCAAGTAGGCGCATTCAACGGCATAGAATGCACTGTCGCACAGTATGGCTTGGGCATGCAGACTGGTGTATTCAACTTCATGGACTACTGCCATGGTGCGCAGTTCGGACTTTTCAATATCATGAACAAAGGCGGCGGGGCGCTGCAAGTTGGATTTTACAACGGGCCGTTGGTGATTTGTGCCGGCGGGCTAAACAGTGGAGCAGGGGTGCAGCTAGGTGTGTTCAACTATAGTATCAAAGGCAGATATCTGCAAATAGGCTTCATAAACACTGCCGATGATTCCGATTGTTTCCAGCTTGGAGCTTTGAATTACCACAACAATTTCGTCACGCCGCTCGTGGGTTGGTCGTTCAAATAGGCTCGACACAGGAATTCTAAAGGAGGAGCAGAAATGAAACGTCTAATGATCGTGATTGCGATGATGGTGCCGCTGATGACACCAGCCAGCCTGTTCTCCGAACGGTCTGGGGAGATTTTCCAGGCGACGCGGGAAGGACCGGGTGAATTGGCGCTCGGGTTGATTTATGTCGGAGTGATTATCCCGCCGGTTGGACTTGCAACGGTACCAGCCGGAATCGCCGTCGCTGCCGTGGATGAACTGGTCGTATCGCCTGTGGTCGATCTGTGCTGCCTGCCATACGACCTGGCGCAACCACGCCATGGCTTTGTTCTGCGTGTACGCGATGCGGACGGCAAGCCTGTGTCTGGAGCGAGTTTCTTCGCAAACATGAGCACGCGCAGCCATATTGAGGACGTCATACGTGAGACGACAGATGAAAAAGGCGAAATCTTCATTCCAAAGTTGAACCATGTCGCGTTGAAGTTCGTGACGATTTCAGCGGACGGATGCTATGATTACCGTGAATATGACGGTCCGTGGCATTCCGTCTACGAGAAACAATCAGGCGAAGACGGGAGAATCGTATTGGATTTCGTCATGAAGAGGAAAATCCGTCCAGTTGAGAAAGTCAAGGCAGCAATCGAGATTCCAGATTCCTTGCGATGGCAGTCGGCTGAGCTGTTCTTTGACTGCGAGAAGGGCGATTGGCTGCCGCCATACGGAAAGGGAAAAACGCCCGATCTGAAGTTGACAAAGGCGTTTGAATGCAAAGATGATAAAAAGCCTCAGGCGGCATACCGGCAGACAATTCGCATCGTAACCGTCGGGAAGGGCAATGGCTTTCTTCGCGGCACGTGTAATTGGTATGATGGCATGCCTGGTACGTATCAAATCCCCGCCACGGCGCATTTTGAAGATACACCGAAACCGGCCGTCTATTGTTGGCAGTGGGATGGCGAGGGCTCGACGAGGACAAAGGGTTTTGACAGATCGACCTATTATTGCCTAAGGCTTCGGACGCGTTTTGCCGAAGACGGGAGCGTCATCGGCGCGCATTATGGAAAGCTCTTTTTCCACCATGGTGTCGGGAGCCTGGCCCAAACTTTGTTTGTCTGTGCAGAAAACGAGCTGCGGATCGAGTAGATGACGTGTAAACTAAAGGAGGTACAACCATGTTGAAAACTGTTATGAAATCATCCGGGAGGATTCTGGTCTGCGTCGTAGTCGTCGCGTTGCTGACGGGGATGGGATGCATCAATTCGCTCATGTTCCACCCCGATTTCTGCAGGGGCGGATATTGCGAATCGACAGAAGGGTACGTGGACATCGGGACGAACGGCGTGAAGATCGCCGCGATTGTTCTGGGACCGGAGCGCGGCAAGAAGGCGATTCTGCGATGCCACGGTAACGCGGAAGATGCTGCGAACTCGCTGTTCGCGCTCCGGTATCTCGCACGGCGCCCGCGAGGGAAACGGTGAAGTAGAAGAACGAAAGGAGTGAAGTGATGGGAACGATTGTTGTCGTTGCATTGATTCTCATTTTCATTGCGATGCCGTTTGCGACGTTTGCAAAGGTCTCTAGCATCGCAGCGGAAATACGGGAACTCAAGATAATGGTGAAAAATCTCGGCATCTTGAATGTCCGAGCGGAGGCCAAGTCCACAGTCGAGGTGGCGCCGAAGGTCGAGCGTACGCCAAAGCCTGTGACCAAGCCGTTGGTGCCGCCGCATGTGCCTGCGGTGAAAACGCCTAAGGAACGGTTGCCGCAGGAGACGGTGCCTGAACCTGAACCAGTGCCGTTTTCAGGTTCTCAGCCTGCGCGGGTGCCTGAACCGATACCTGAACCTGTGCCGGCACCTGCACCGGAACCGACGAATCGGCCCGTGGTGCGTGACGAGCCGGAAATGAGCGTTTTCGACCTCTTCTGGGCGAAGTTCGAGGACTGGTTCTGCGTGCGCGGGGACTTCGCGCCGAAGGGGACAACACGGGAATTCGCCGTCGCGACGCGCTGGCTCACGCGCGTGGGCGCGGTGCTGCTCGTGGGGGCGATTGCCTACTTCCTCGTGCTGGCCATCGACAAGGGATGGATCGGACCGGTCCAGCGTGTCTACGGCATGATGGCGTGGGGCGTGATCGGAACGGCGTTCGGCACGTGGCTGAAGCTGAAAAGCGAACGCTATGCGATTCTCGGCGAGGTATGCGCGGCGGTGGGGCTGGTGGCGCTGTATCTGTCGTTTGGGTTGGGACATCGCTACTTCAAGCCGCCGGTGATTGCGTCGGGGTATGTCGCGTTTGCGGGTCTTTTCGTCGCCACGATCACGGCGGGAGCGCTTTCGGTTCGGCTCATGTCGCTGATGATTGCGGGCCTTGCGCTCGTGGGCGGATTCCTCGTTCCGACGATCTGCAGTTTCACGGACCACGACGTGCAGCTCCACGTTTACCTGTTCCTCCTGTCCGTTGGCACATGCGCGGTGGCGTGTCTGCGCGGGTGGACGCTCTATGGGTTTGCGGGGATTGTCGTTTCCGCGCTTTTCTCCCAGGTGAAGTGCGGTTCGTGCTTCCAGTGCAATGTGGCCGTCGCGTATCTGTTCTATGCGCTTGAGTACGCATTGTTCCTCGCGCTCACGGTGCGGGCGTCGGTGCGTGAAGGCAATGCGAACATACGTCCCTGCTATTGGGTCGCCGCCGCAATCGCGGGGGTGTTCTGTCTCTGCAAGTTGGGTACTATCGCAGAGGACCACTTCGCATGGCATGGCGCGTGGTCGCTGCACCATCTTGGGTGGGCGGTGGCGTTCGCCGCGCTTGCGGTTCTGAGCCGCCGCCGCGCGTGGGGCGGCACGCCGGTGTTCGTCGTGTTCGCGTGCGTGTGCGCGACGTTTGCGCTCGGCACGGCATGCTTTGAATGGTGGCGCTTGAACAATGCGACGAGCATGCTTCTCTTCTGCCTTCTCGCCGCGCTTCTCGTCGAGCTTGGCGCACGGAGCGAGGACCGCACGCTTCAGGTGGCCGCATTCCTTGCGACGGTCGTGATGTCGTTCGCGGGATTCTTTTACTTTGCCATCAATGCGAAGAATGTCGGCGGCGGATATGCGCACGTCTTGGTCGACCGCATGCAGTACCTGTGGCCGGTGCCGGCGTTGGTGGCGTTCGCCGGATGGCGTCTGGGCGAGCGGGCGTTTTGGGTTGGTTGGCTGCGCGGTTTGTCGTATCGAACGGCGGCGGTGATGTCGTTCGTGATCCTGACGGCTGAAAGCCATTTCTTCGGACGCGAGTTTCTGCCTGTGCTGCGCGGCGGGTTCGTGACGATCGTGTGGGCGGTTGTGGCGTCGACGTTGCTTGCTAGTGGCATTGTGCGTAGGGTCAAGATGGCGCGTCTCGTGGGGTTGGGCGTGCTCGCGCTGTCGGTGGTGAAACTGCTGTTTGTGGATACGGCGTCGCTGTCCACGCCCGGGCGCGTGGGCGTGTTTGCGGCGGTGGGCGCGTTGCTGATCGTGGGCGCGTTCCTTTATTTGAAGTTTAAGGCGGTGTTTGAGGAGGCGGGCACAGAGGCCCGCCACCCCGAAGTAGAAGAAGGAGGAAAAGAATGAAAATCGGATTGGCATTGGGGAGCGGAGGTGCGCGGGGAATCACGCATCTCGGCGTGTGGCAGCGGTTGCAGGAGTTGGAAATCCCGATTCACTGCATCGCGGGCACCTCGATTGGCGCGATTGCGGGGGCGACCATCGCCGCCGGCCGTGTGGACGAGGCGATTTCGTGGTGCAAGATGTCGAGCTGGAAGAAGCTGCCGGAGTTGGTCTTAGACCTGCCCACCATTAAAGCGTTGATTGCCGGGCGGAAAGTTGAGAAGAAGCTGCGACAGATCATTGCGACGGAGAGGTTTTCCGACTTGCCGATCCCGTTTGCGGCGGTGGCCACGGATCTCAATACGGGCGAGGCCGTGGTGATGCAGGAGGGGGATTTGATCTCGGCCGTGCGCGCGTCGATGGCGATTCCCGGCGTGTTCAGTCCTGTCGAGCGGGATGGGCGCGTGCTCATCGACGGGGGACTCGTCAATCCGGTGCCGGTGTCGGTATGCCGCGCGCTGGGGGCGGATGTGGTCATTGCCGTCGATGTGAATCCCCTTGCTGATCCGGCGGAAGCCAAGCCGTTCAAGAAGCTGCACATCAAGGACGTGCTGCTGCAATCCTTCGGCATCCTGAACTACGAGTTGACGCGCCGCGAGTTCGCGGTCAACGGACCCGACGTGCTGATCTGTCCTGCAGTTGAGCATGTCGTGGCGCTCGACTTCCGGAATGCCAGACGTCTGGTCGAAATCGGTCGGCAGGCGGTCGACGAGAATGTGGTTGAAACGCTGAAGGCGAAGATCTCTCATAAAAAAGAAAGGAAGTTGTCATGATGAGCGCGAATGAAATGAGAAGTGGGGCGCGGAGCGCCCTGATGACGGGTCTGGTGGCCGGCGTGATGCTGCTTGCCGGTTGCAAGACGGACCAGATGAAGTCGACGCCGTTCTACGAAGGACACGACGTCACCTATACGGGCAAGCCCGAGGATCGCGTGAACCTCTGGCCAATCGCCTACTGGCGCGAGCCGGTGGGCTCCGTGCTCTGGCCGATGTTCTCCTTTTCGGACGATCATTTCGCGTTCCGTCCCTTCTACTCGCACTACGGCTCGGAACATAATTTCCTCTGGCCAATCGGACAATACGACACCGCGAGCCACGAAGGGCGCGTCTTCCCCGTGTTCTGGGGCGAGCATGACTTTCACGTCTTCCCCATCGTGTGGAACCACCGTGATTTCCACTCGCTCTTTCCGCTGCTCTTTTGGGAGGAAGGCGACTACCTGACGCTCTTTCCGCTTGCGTGGTGGGATATCGACGGAAGCGCCTTCACCCTCTTCCCGGTCTTCAGCCACAGCAAGGAACGGGACTGGCTCATGCCGATCTACTACCACGACGACGAAGTCACGCTCGTGACGCCGCTCTTCGGCACGAAGAAGAACGGCGACAACTGGCTCCTGCCGCTCTACTACCACGATGACGAAGTCACGCTCGTGACGCCGCTCTTCGGCACGAAGAAGAACGGCGAGAATTGGCTTGTGCCGCTCTACTACCACGATGACGAAATGACTTATGTGACTCCGTTCTTCGGTCTGAACAAACACGGCGACAGCTGGCTGATCCCGCTGTATGCCTCCATCAGCGGAGATTTCCTCTCTCCGCTCTGGTGCGGCGGAAGCGGCACGGATGGCGGGAAGGGCACGAACTCCTGGTGGTGCGCGCCGCCGCTTCTTTCGTGGGGCGCCGATGTCAAGGGCGCTTACGACAACCGCTACCTGCTCGGTCTCGCCGGACGTGCCGGAAGCGAATCGTTTGCGGAGTCGTGGCTGGTTCCGCTCTACTACGGCAACAGCGACGGGACGTTTGTCACGCCCATCTACGGGCAGACGAAGGAATCGCACTGGACGTTCCCCATCTGGTACAAGAGCCCCAGCCTGTTCGCGTCGTGGTTCTGGTGCGGACACTGGAACGCGGCGGGCGAGAGGGACTGGTGGTTCGTGCCGCCTCTCCTCACGGGCGGCAGCCGTGACAAGAACGGCGAAAACCTCAAAATACTGGCAGGCCTTGCAGGCGCCGAATGGAATGGCCCGAATGGCTTCCGCAGCTCGTGGTGCTTCCCGCTCTGGTACGAAACCAGTAAAGACCTGTTCGTGACGCCCCTCTTCGGACGGAACGGGGAAAGCAAATGGATTCTTCCGCTTGCCTACTGGGATAACCTTGATTTCGTCACGCCGATCTGGTGGCAGTCGTTCAACTACAAGACGGGCGAAACGGAATCCTGGATGATTCCGCCGCTCCTCACAGGTGGTGGCACGGATGACCACGGCAAGTCGTACTTCTATTCGCCGCTCGGCGGCTACAGTGAAAAGAAGAGCGGACTGTTCCCGCTGTGGTTCAAGGATCAGGACGGTTTCTATTCATTGCCGTACTGCCAGTACAAAGATCGAAATGCCCAAACCGAGACGACCTGCATCCCGCCGCTTCTTTCGTGGTACAGGACAGAGACTTCCAAGCACGACCACTGGGTCATGTCCCCAGAAGAGACGCGCGTGCTCCTGGGTCTCTTCGGACGCAACGCGGAAACGAACGGGGCTGTCCGTTCGGAGTGGATTTTCCCGTTGTACTACCGCGACGGCGACGGCGATTTCATGACGTTGCTGGCGGGGCGCAAGACATCCGGCGACAGCGTCGATCACTGGTGGTTGACGCCGTTCATCGGCACCACGACAGGTAGTACATCCGGATTCTGGTTCGGACCGCTCGTCTCCTGGAACGCGGACAAGGACCTGCCGCAGCTTGAAAACATGATGAACGCTGAAAAACTGGACAGTTCCATCGTCGGGAAGGTGCGCAAGGAACGGGATTGGAGCAAGAAGGGGTTCGTCACGAACGATGTGTTCCGGGTGGATGGCCGTAGCGCCAGCGAGGCGCTCCAGTTCAATTTCGAGACGGCGGGGCAGAAACATACCATCTACATGGACGGCGGAGACAACGCCAAGCGCTACGGGAGCTGGAGATCCTCTGACATCAAGAGAGAAGCCGGCAAGCTGTGGCGCGAGGGAAAGAACCGGACGGTCTCGTTCAACGAGAAGATCGAGTTCGGCAACCGTCTACTCTACGGCGGCGAGCGGGAACGCGTGGTGAACTTCGACTACGACACGAAAGAGAAGGTATTCGACGGCGAAGTGGAGGAGGCGCTCTCGCTGTTCGGGCTCGTGTGGTCTGCGCGCGACGAGAAGTTCAAGGGCCACGACTACTCGAAGCGCGCGCTCTTCTGGCGGCTCTACCACCGCGAGGAGCTCAACGGCGACGCGACGACCGACATGTTCCCGTTCATCACGCGCGACGAGAAGAAGGACGGCTACCGCAAGACCTCGTTCTTCTGGCGCCTGTTCCGCTACGAAAGCGACCCGAAGAAGGGCACGAGCCTCGACCTCTTCTTCATTCCGCTCTGCCGGCCCGCGAAGTGAAAGACCTGAAAAAGTGCGCTCATCAGATTGACAAGGAAAAAGAAGCTGCCTATGCAGTTCAAGAAGTTGGCTGGCTGCGTTGCCGCAGTGGCGGCGAGCATAAACGTGTGGGGACTGTCCCCATAAGAATTCTTCGGGCATGGAAATCGTCATGCCCCTGCAAATAATGTGTGAAGTGGCGATCCCCATTTCCCCGTAAGTGAAAATCCGGCTACAGGGACGGGAGACGCGAGTCGTTGCCTGTCTTCGGCAAGGAAGGAAAGGTTGTTTCGTCTGCGGGATAAGCGCAGGGGCGTCGTGCGGGTACGGCGAAGATGTCGTGCGGGTACGGCGGAGACATCGTGCGGGAACGGTGTGAGTGCCGTGCGGGAACGGGGGCAATTTGCCGCCAAATTGACATAGATATGGCGGCAAATGTCTGTAATTTGGCGGCAGATCTATGTAGTAATGGCGGCAAATCGGGACCGAGCACAGGTAGTGGGAGGAAAAGTGTCGTGCAAGGGATCGGGAAAAGGCATGGAGCGAGGATGCCAACCGCACGGAGACGCGGATCGCATGCGTTAGGGGGCGGCAACGCTCCGCACCGAAAGTGCTTTCTTTTCGCTTATGTCTCATGGCCCTCTCGTTTAGCGTGGGAAGACCTTGTCGGCAGGAAAAATTTGGGGAATCTCCAATTCACTTTAATGAAAGTTTTTGCGGTTTTCTTCCGCCGAGGAGTGCGAATCTGTGATATAATAGAACCGCTTTCGCTTTGGGGCATTGCCGTTTTGAGCGAAAACATGAATGAAACAACATGACGAACCGTATGCAGAGTGAAGCGCGTAAAGCGCAGAATACCGCCGCCCGAAAGGCGGTGGCGCGGCGTTCTGCGTCCGCGATGAAGGCGGAGTACCTCGCCTTGATCGATGGCTTCCGGCTCATGGACGACACCTTCATGTCGAAGTGCCTTGAGAACGCGCCGGAGTGCATCGAGCTGATTCTGCAGGTCATTCTGGGCAAGAAGGACCT
>CAMKJU010000103.1 GCA_946413265.1 uncultured Lentisphaerota bacterium | reverse complement strand
TCATCGTCCGGTAGGCAACGGGCAAGACGCCCGTTGCCCAAGAGGGGCGCGAGGGTCACGATTGGTGGAGTAAGAGTGGTGGAGGGACTGAATTTTTGGTAAACTGTCTGCCATGCGACGCCCAAGGAACTTTCAAACGGACAGATGCTACCACCTGGTAAACCGGGTGGGCCATCGCGCCTTTTACCTGAATGAGTATGGGGCCTCAAAACGCCGTTTGGGCTTGACTTTTGCCAGGGAAAAAATACAATAGCGTTCGACTTCAAGGCATAAAAGGAGAAACTGGCAATGGACATGGAAAGAGCGTTGCGCGTTGCGTCCGCATTTGCAGTCTGCGCGGCGGCTGTTTCGTCGTCGCTGGCGGATACGAACATTACGGAACACGTCATGCTGACGGAGGACGCCGACTGGTCCTCGCTCGGCACGGTGAACATCGCCGCCGACGCGGGCATTCACCTCAACGGGCACAACCTGACCGTCGCGGGATTTACGGGCGCCGGCTCGATCTACTCGTCCGTTCTCCCCGTCGACTATGCGGTGCTCGAATACGTCGAATCGACTGGTACGCAATACATCGATACGGGCGTCAAGGCCGTCTCGGAGGTGAAGATCGTCGCCGACGTCACGTACACCGGAAATGTCGGAGCAGGGATATACACGCCTCTCATCAGCGCGGGGAAAGGGACGGATGGGAATACGATCACAAGCAAGACTTACGGCCTCTGGGTATGGCCTGTCAGCAACGCGTCAACATGGGTCATGTTCTACAATGGAACGCAGTACAGCAGTTCGTCACCAGTCAAGCAGAACGAGCGTTGCACGATCGAGGCTTCGTGGAAGGGCAATTCACGGACGTTCAAGTACGACGGGACACAGACCCTGAACAACACATCGAATGTGAACAGCCCCACTGCAATAAACGAGACGATGTACCTTCCCGCGAGGAATCTCGGCGGCAACGTCAATGGCAATGGCGCATTCAAAATCTATTCGTTCAAGATCTACAATCCGCAGGCGACACTCGTGCGCAACTACGTCCCTGCAAGGCGACTGTCGGACAATGCGGTCGGCCTCTACGACAAAGTCAGCGGGACGTTTTCCCCGAGCGTGACCGGGACGGCGTTTGCCGACGGCCCTGAGATCGAGCGCGGCGGCGGCGAGCTGCGCATCAACGTGGCGAGCGGCACGTTCCAGAACTCCACGGTCGCCATTTCCAACTCAGTGAAGGTCGTCAAGCTTGGCGTAGGCACGTACACCTCCAACAAGCAGCAGCAATACACCAGCGGCACGGACGTGAACGCGGGGATAATCAGCTTCAAGTACACGAAAAACACTTCTGAGTCCTGCGGATTCGGCACATGGGGCTCGGCAATCAACGTTGCATCCAATGCGCAGATCGTCGTCAATGCCGAGCACCAGACGCTCAACGGCTACAACGTGACGATTGCCGGCGACGGTCCGGACGGCAAAGGCGCGATCTACGGCAACAACAATGGAAGCCGTACTGGGTGGGCCAATTCCTACATCGGGCGGCTGGCTCTTTCCGGCGATGCGTCGATCAAGATAGACAAGGACGACGCCTTCAACCTCAACAACAACGGCGGCACGATCGACATTGCGCTCAACGGCCACACGCTTACGGCCAACGGTTCGGCGCGGTTCATCATCTGGAGCGCGAACGTGGTTGACGCCGGCAGGATTGTCTCGAACATCTCGCCGGGCTCGAACGGCGCGAACAGCAGCGTGTACCCGCACGGCAACGGCATCTCTGCGCCGTTTGCGGATTTCGAGGTCGCGCAGGGCAAGGCGCTTGGCGGCGAGTACCCTGTTACTGTGAGCAACCTCGTGATGCGCGGGGCGTACTATCCGCGCAACGGCAAGTTATACCTCGTGACGGTTCTCGGGCGCTACTCGCCGAAGAGCACCTGCGGAGGCTTCCCGAAGGTCACGCTCGGCGACGCGACGCACCTCTCGCCCGTCTTTGACCTGTCCGACCGCTCGGCCACATACGACGGCAGCAGGGGAATCGCGTTCGCCGAGGGTTCCGCCGTGACGGTTTACGTGGGTGCGCGGACGATCAACGTCGGCGACAAGCTTGTTTCGTGGAGCAGCCAGCCGGACCTTTCCGTTTCCTTCTCGCTGACGGGCGACGGCTGGACGGCGGCGGAGCGCGAGATCGCGCTTGCCGCGCGCGGGGACGGCCTCTACGTGAAGACGACCGTTGCGCCGGCGTTCGCCACACTGGACGTCGAGAACGACGCATGGCGGTTCTTCGCGGCGGACGGCTCGGCGTATTCCGAGGAATGGACGCAGGGCGTCACGCCGGACATGCAGGTGCGCTTCGCCTCCTACGCGGAATACACGGCACTAAAGGCGAAGGGCGTGTCGCCGTCGATGTTCGTGATGACGGCTTTTGCCATTCCCGAGGGCACCGGAGCGGTTGACCTGACGTCGGGAATGGACTTCCAGTTCGACGAAGGCATCGTGATCGACGCGAAGGGCAATTCGCTGAAGCTGCCCGCCGGCATGATGTTCGGCGAAAAGGCGTTCACCGTGACGTCGTCGGTCGCGGGCGGCGAAGTCGTGATCGACATTGCGGGCGGCACGTCGCGGAACACGGCGATGGCGCTTTCGGGCAGCCTGAAGGTGACGAAGAAGGGCGCGGGGACGTTCGTCTCGGCGCTGTCGCAGACGTACACCGGCGGCACGGATGTCGAGGCGGGCACGGTGCGTCCGCCGGACGCGCCTGCAGACGGCAACTACGCGTACGCGGGCGACACGTTCACGGCGTTCGGCACCGGGATGATTGACGTGCATTCCGGCGCGGTCTTCGACGTGCGCGGCAACTACGGCTACACGAACGTCTGTTTGAAGGGCGGCAGTCTTTCGAATACGCTGCGAACGATGAGCCAGAATCCGAAACCGGGGATGTTCGCGGCGTCGCTCACGGAGGATTCGCGGCTGGACATGTTCTGCGAAAACGGGAAGTTCGCGGGGAAGTATGGGCATCCGAGTCTGGCGACAGACCTTGGCGGCAAGACGCTTCAGGTCATCGTGTGGAACGACTTGAGTGTTCGTTCCTCGCTGACGAACGGGACGGTGAAAGTCGTCGAGAGCAACGGATGGTTCAGACTGGACGAACCATTCGACATGCACACGACGACGTTCGACAACCAGTGCGCCATCCAGGTGAACTATGACGTGGAGCTGGGTACCTACATCCAGCGCAAGGACACGCCGTACATTCGTGGATCGGGCAAGATGACCGTCCATGAAAGGTTCGTTCCCGTCAGCGGCACCTACTTCTATGGCTGCGCGATGCTCCCCGGCTCGACGCTCGACCTCTCGCAGCGCGACACGCTGTTCACGTCGAGTTGCACCAACGACCAGCAAAAGGTCTATTCGGTTGCGTTCCCGGCGAGCGGAACGCTGAACGTGGAGGTCGGCGCGCGCAGGGTGAAGACCGGCGACCAGCTTGTCAGGTGGGAGGCGAAGCCCGTTGGCACGGCGAAGTTCACGCTTACGCGGCACGGCGCGCCCGTGGTCGGCAGGTCTCTTGCCGTGAAGGACGGCGGCATCTATATGGGCATGTCCGGCGTTGTCATCATCATGCGCTGACCGTTTCGCCGCCGGGCGCGGCGAAATGCGCCTTGATTCGGGAAGTCATCTGGCGGTGAGGTTTGCTTCTTTCACCAGCCAGAGCCCGAAGAGGCCGCCTGCGATGTTGCCCGGCGTCGTCGCGAACCTGACCTCGATTTCGCTCTTGCCCGCCGTCAGTTCCGGCGGAATCGGCATTTCGCGGTAGAAGAACCTGTGCTTCGCGTCGTCCTTGAGGTCTTCCGTGAAGATCGTCCTTCCCTCGACCTGCACGTTGAACCGGCGCGGGCCGGACCACATGCGGTAGCGTGCCACGAGCGTCAGCGGGCCGTCCCCCTTGCCGACGGCGAGGCGGTACGCGAAATGCCCGCCCGTGTGCGCGTCGCGCCAGCCGTAGGTCTTGCCGTATACGTTCTCGCCGCTGTTGCTGTTCCTCGCCTCCAGGCGATGCACCTCTTCGCTTTCCCGGTCGTTGGGGACGACGAAGTCGACCGCCCTGCGCGCGCATTCGGCCTCCTTGGCGCAGGCCGCCGCGTATTCCGCGCCCTCGTTCGCGTCCATCAGCCGCCAGTACATCGCATAGCGGCTGTAATGCAGGGCGAACATCGGCACTAGCAGGACTTCCGTGTCCTTCAGGCGGAACGTCAACGGGCCCACCGCCGTCGGCTCGAGGTAGTCCGCCGGACGCCGGAGCGCGTCCGCCGGGAGCGCTCCCTCCGCGATGAACTTGCCGAACCGGTTGCTCCAGCAGAACCCCGCCGTCAGGTTTCCGGCGGAAAGCGGCGGCACGTAGTCCTTGTGGTCGATGCCCTCCGACCCGAGGTCGGCGACGAGCAGCGTCGGCCCGTAGAAGAACGCCGCGTAGTTCTTCGACCCGGGAAGCGTCTCGGCCCTGAGCGACATCGGGAACTCCACGTCGATGCGGTCGCCCGCCTTCCACGCGCGGTCGATCGACACGTATCCGCCGGAAAGCTCGCCCGCCTTTGCGCCGTTCACGTACACGGCGAAGCGTCCGTCCGCCCACGACGGACGGCGGATTTTCACGGCGAACTTCGGATTCTTCCCCGTCGCCTCGATCTTCACGCACGACGTCTCGCCGTACGGGAAAGCCGTCTCCTGGCGCAGCCGCACGCCGCGCGACTTCCAGTCGAGCGTCGCCGGCGCGAACAGGTTCACGCGCACGGCGCCGTCGTCCGCAGCGCGGGAAAAAACCATCTGCGCGTATTCGCCCGGCGCCTCGAAGCCCGTGCCGGTGCAGCACCACATGGAGTTGAACTCGCGCGAATAGGTGCGCGACGCGCCCCATTTCGCCGGCGTGTGGTAGACCGCAAGCCCCTTGAAGGGGTCGTGCGAGGCGAGAAGGTGGTCGAAGAGGACGCGTTCGTAGAAGTCCATCAGTTTTGCGGACGGATCGACCTCGAACAGGGATTCGGTCAGGATGAGCATGTTGACCGACGCGCACGTCTCCGGCCCCGCGACGCGGGTGATCTTGCGTTCGACCTGTTTCAGCGGGAAAAGGTGCTCGTCGTATCCGTTGCCGCCGTTGGCGAACGCGTGCTCAACCGCATACGTGCGCCATGCGTTGACCGCCGCCGCGTGGAGGCGTTCCTCACCCGTTATGCGCGCGACCTTCTCCGCCGTGTAGAACTTCGGTATGTGCGCGTTGCAGTGCTGGATCGCGAGACCGGCCGTGTTGCCGTCCGCAACCGGGTCGATCGCCCGCGTATGGCACATGCGGCGCGCCCAGCGGCGGTACTTCTCGTCGCCCGTCGCCTTGTAGGCGTACACGTAGGTGAGCGGAATCGACCCGTGTTCGCTCACGAGCAGCTTCTCCATGTTCGCGTCGTCCAGCTTGTCCACCACCTCCTCGCCGAACCAGTCGGACATCCGAATGAACACCTTCCACGCCTTTTCGCTTCCGGTGGCCTCGTGGACGCGCCACACGCCGAGCAGCACCTTGTTGAGTACGTAGACCAGATCGAAGCACCCGTTGACGATTCCGACGTTGGTGAACGCCGGATTGTACCCGTGAAGCCTGATGTCGCCCGCCGCGATCTGCGCCATCGCCTTGCGCCCGTTCTCCGTCGCGAGGGCGTAGCCGCACCCGTGCGCGTCCTGGACGGCGGCGAGTTCGTCGATCACGTAGAGCAGCCGCCGCTTCAGCTCCTCGTCGCCGGTCGCCTCCACCGTCGTCGCCGCGCCGGCCATCCAGAACGCGAGGATGTGCCCGGCGAGGTCCACGCTCTTGACCTTCGAGCTCTCCCATCCGCCGTAGGGCGGCGCCTTCGGCTTCAGCCCCGCCTCGCTGCGGAACCGGCTCAGGAGACGGTCCGGGTCGAGACGCAGAAGATATTGCCTGTTCTGCTCCTGCTGCGCCTTCAGCGGCCCGCCCGTCAGGCGGACGTCCGTGAGCGGAAACAGCGCCTCGCGCACCTTCGGCGCCTCCGCCGCGCAGAACTGCGCCGCCACAGCGGCGGCCAGTGCGATTGTACATGTCTTGATTTTCATGGTCTTGTATTTCATAGTCTCGAATCCTGATTGGAGACAGTATACACCATCCGCCGCCCTGGCGCAATGGAGTCGTTTGCTTGGAGGTTCCCCAATTTTCTTCTTCGCTGGCGAGGCGTGCGGCTACTCGAGCGACGGAGGCACGATCTTGCCGTCGCGCTGGGCTTCGGGGTTGTGATCGTGCGCGATGTACTGCCCGTTGGAATCCATCCACGTTATCAGCCTCTCCCGTTCCTCCGGCGTGAGCTTCACGCCGTGGTGCCCCGCGTCCAGCATCTTCCTGAGCGGGGCGTTGATCGCGAGGTGCCTGCCGGGCGTCGTGTAGGCGGGCTCGTGGAACGCGTAGTCCACGTACCGCCTCCTGTCGATCATGTCGCGCGCGTAGTAGTTCGTGCGCTGCACGAGGTTCTTCCAGCTCGTCGAAAAGCCCCATCTGTCCCTGCGCCAGTCGCCCGCGCGGAGGTCGGGGGCCTTGGCGGCGCGTTTCTCGCCGTGGCACGACACGCACTTCCTGTCGAGGACGGGCTGCACGAGGCGGGCGTAGTTGAACGGCGCGGCGCCTTCCGGCGCGGGCTTCATCCTGCTCGGCGCGCGGCGCATCGCCGCCGGGAGGTTCGTGCGGGCGGTGCGGCGCACGTTCTCCTTCGGCTCGTGGCATCCGCTGCAGACGAGACGTTCGCCGGGATGCACGTAGGTGTCGCTTCTCATGCTCTGCACGGCGCATCCGTCGGCCCGGAGGGCCTGGAAGAACAGCGGCACGTTCGCGGGCGCGGTGAAGTACGCGCTGCCGTCAGACTCCACCGGCACCGTGCCGAGGCACTGGCGGCCGGCCAGCAGGGCCTCCGCGCCAAGCCATGGACGCTGCTGCAGCGGCGCCGTCTTGGGGAAGAGCTGCCACACGCGCAGGGCGACGATGGGGTCGTTGGTCGGGAAGGGAATGCGCGTGTCGTACACGTTGACCAGCCCGATCTCCGCCGTCTTTGGCATTTCGGCGGCGGGGATCGGTGCCGGACGGCGCCCGTCGGCGTCCGCCGGACGCCCCTCGAGCGTCTGGTGCGGAATCACCGCCGGACGCTTCCGCGCGACGACCGGGATCGGATCGAGGCACGATATCGTCGGATGCGTGTAGAGCCGCGTCTTGTTGCCGAAGACGTCCACGAGCGCGATTGCGTAGCGTCGGCCGCGCATGGCGACGTCGTACATGCTGTTCGCGCGCGGGTCATACACGCACAGGAAGTATTTTTCGCTCAGCGGCCACGCCGTGGCGTAGGAACCGCAGTATCTGTATCCGTTGCGGGTCTCGCGCTGCTCGCTTTCGGGGAACGGCTGTTCGGGCGTGATACGGCGGATGGAGCTCATCTCCCCGTCGTCTGGAATCGTCGGATCGATCGTGATGAGCGAGCCGTACGACGGACCGTGGTGCGGCGTGGCCGTGGCGACGTACTTTCCGCTGCCGGGAATCTGCCGCACGTTCGCCTCCATCTCCGGCGACGTGTGGTGGTGCAGGCGCGTGTTGCCGTTGAGCTCGCGCGGGTCGCGTCCGTCGGGGAAGGTCGTCCAGGCGTGGTGCGCCTGGCTGTGGCCGCGGTCCACGTAGTCCCACCGCGTGTAGACGATCATGCCGTCCTTGTTCACGCTGGGGTGCCATTCGTTCGTCTCGTGGTGCGAGAGGCGCACGATGTCCGAGCCGTCGTCGAACATCGAGTAGAGCGTGAACGACGGCACGGGGCGGTCGCTGGAGCAGCGCACGTAGCCGCCGCGCCGCTCCGATATGAACGCCAGGCGCCCGCTGGGCAGCCAGCACGGGTCGAAGTCGTTCCACGGGCCGTGCGTGATCTGCCGGAGGTCGGAACCGTCCAGCGCGCAGGTGAAGATGTGGTAGCAGGTGTCTTCGTTCCAGTTGTCGAGCTGGTTCTTGGCGCGGGTCGCGGCGAAGGTGACGCGCTTCGCGTCCCAGTCGAGCTCTGGCGAGATGATCGCGCAGCCGTCGAGCGTCGATCCTTTCCACAGGCCCGCCACGACCTTCCTGCCGGCGATGATGTTGCGGGCGGTCGGATGGTCGGAGAAGGGGTTTTCGAGGATGTAGAGCCCGTCGCCGCGCGACAGCCCGTTCTGCGTGCCGTGGAAGCCGTAGTACTGGTCGCACATGTGCGTTCCGTCGCGCCGGTGGAAGAAGCCGGTCGGCTCGTGCGTGGCGAAGAGGATCTTGTCGATTCCCCTCAGGAGCGGGTTCTTGAAGGCGACGCGCCGGTTGAGCGCGAGCGCCCGCTCGAAGAGCGCGATGCGTGGCGCCTCGTCCAGGGCGATCGTGGCGTCGGACGAAAGCGACGCGAGCTCCGCGCGCTCCGCGGCGAGGTCGGCGCCGGCGCCGGAAAGGTCGTCGAGCAGCGCGCGCGTGCGGCGCAGCACGACGGCAAGCGGGTCGGTGTCGCCCGGCAGGATGCAGGCGTGTATGTTGGCCGCCTGCGCGTTGGAACGTCTGCCGGGGATGCGGTTCCAGTTGTCGATGTCACGCTTTATGACAGACCAGTCCTCCGGCACGCGCGCCTTCGCCTGCGCGGCGTCGGCGACGCGCCACTTGTCGAGAAGGTGGCGGGAGATCGCAAGCCGCTCTTCGTCGGACAGCACGCGCTTGAACACGGCCAGTTCGTACAGCGTCCGTCCGCCGCTGCGCTCCACGTCCGGCGGAGGGAGGTCGCGGTCGCACGCGATCCTGTCCGCCGCGCACTGCGAATCCATCACCTCGTAGCACAGCACGAGGACGCGGTCGGACGGCATCTTCTCCCTGAAGATGTCGTATATCTGCTGCGTTCCGTTCCACACCCTCGCGACGTTCGACCATTCGTCCGACGCGTATTCGCCGTTGCGGCCGCGGTGGAAATCGTACTGCTTGCCGTCGCACAGCACGTGGCAGCCCATCGCGGAATCGAACCGGCCCACCGCGAACACGGTGCGTATGCCGACGATGCGCGGGAAGGAGAGGTCCATGTCGCTTCCCATCTTCCCGAAATCGACGGACGGACGCTTTTCCGCGTCAAGCCTGAACACGGGGCTGCGGCGTTTCCCCGGTTTCGCCGAGACGCCGCCCGTCTGCGAACGCCATTCCACGACCTGTCCGCCCGTGCCCAGCACGAGCGACGTGCCGTCCGAGGCGTCAAGCCACATCGCGGCCTCCCGCAGCGCGGGAGGGCCGACCTCCGTGTCGGCCATGGCCGGGACAGCGCCCGGCCCTCCCGTGCAATACGCCGCAAATCCGGCCAGAACGTATTTGATTGCTGTCTTCGTCATTGCTCTTCTGTCTTTCCCTTGAAGATTGTCACTTTACGATCAAAGTCAACCCGGTCTGCGTCGGGCCGGAGACGTGCAGGATTCCGGATCCCGTTATCAGTTCCGTCTCGTGCCTGGCGCCGCTGCCGATCGCGCCCCATGTGGTTGCGCCGAACTTGCGCAGGCGGCCGTTCAGCGTCAGCGTGGCGACGGTCTGTTCCGTTCCGCCCAGGTCGAGCGTGGCGTTGGCCGCTATCGAGAGGTCGCTTTCGGGATTGAGCGCGTTCACGGCGGCCCACGAACCGTCCTTCAGCGCAACAATCTCGTCGGCGGACAGCGCCGTTCCCGAAACGCCTTCCACGGCTTCCGGCTTCTTGCTCGCGTCTTTGCTGTTGGCATGCGCGGACGCGCCACGGGGCGTCTGTGCGTGGTTATACGCGGCGTCGTTTCCGATGCCGTTCCATGCCTCTTCAATGGCGTCATTTGCGATTTACCGTTCAACGTCGTTGGTCTCCCAAAGAAGATGGACGATATGATAGCACATCCTTCCGTGGTTCGTCAATCCCCCCGCGCGGCGTTTTCTGCGCGAGCTACCGTATGCGGATGGTAAACTTCGTGTACTCTCGAGAATACGACAAACCAACCTCAACATCGCCAACGCCGCGCTTGATGATCCTCAGGCGGTTCCATTGCGGATTGAAATCGCTACGTTCGATGGTCAACGTACGCGAGACGCGCCCCGTACCCGGTTCCGGCCATTCATCCACATCGCCAGTTGCGGTATCGGAACGAAACCACTTCCCGCAGTCGTAGCCCCATTCGAAATCCGCATCATCCAATGCCAACGAATCTCCAGCCGCCGTTCCAACCGCAATCGAAAGACTGTTCGACGCGCTTGCGTTCAGTTCAAGCGAGAACGTCAGGTTTTCAAGCCGGGCGTAATCCACGTTGAGCGCGATGTTCGTAGATACCTCGCTGTTCGGCAACTCCCCGCACGGCAGCGTCGGCAACGGCGTAACTCTCGCACCGAAGAGCGCAAGCGGCGCACATAACAAGAACAATGTTCTAATCATATACCGCACTCTCATTTCTCGCCCTCTTGACGCTTTTGCTGTTCTTGCCGTTTCCGCTTCGCCTCTTCGCGCTCTTTTTGCTCTTGGATGTTTTTCATGGTTCGTCGCCGCGCATCAGTCTTGTATTGCTCCGCCGATCGTACGGGTCTCCCGGCAACTTGCTTGAAACGAACCTCAAACGCAGCAAGGTCTTGGGCATCTGGTGTAGCGTCTGTGACCCGCATCGTCTCAAAATAGATGAAATTATACAAGTATTCAACTTGTTCTATTGCGTGTCCACAAAGACTCATTGATTCACGCCGTTCTGCCCGTTCCACCTCTTTATATTTTTCGATAAGCTTAAAATAGGGTTCAAACAACTCTGTACAAGGCGCTGGTACTGGCTGGCCTACTAGGTGGCAGTCAAAAATCTGATCTGCCATCAATCTCAAACGCCCGAGTGCGTCTCCCTTTATGCTCGCAATTTTCTGTTCACGAAACCAACAAGCACGTTGTTGCAATACCCTACGCAGATTTTCTCTACGAAACTCTTCAACATCGGGCATTGTAATCGGCTGCAAAGGCACCATACCCTCGACATTCTCAAGTCTCACCTTGCAAGCACTTTCCATAAGCTTGCGAAAACAACGGTATCGCAACTGTGTGTCAGGTAGTTTTGCAATCTTGTCACAGGTCTGTCTTATGTATGCACCCACATCATCAGTCTGCGAAAGCATCATTGCAGGCGCGAGCGCTATGGCCTTGTCAATTTCTTCTCGGCAACTCGCGCCGAAGAAACGCTCTTCCTCTTTTGGCGACAGGCGGGCACGCTCCGAGAAATGACGCCGGAACTGCGAGATTCCTATTTCATCCAGTCCCTGCAAGTACCCAGCAAGCAGCGGCGTGTACTTTTCCAGCAATGACATTCGATAGGACGCAATCTCAGAATTCCAGTTTTCCGCAGCCCATTTTTCCCGCTGCACCATCGCCATGTTCGGCGTGTTTGGATAGCCGAAATGACATGGTGGGCGTGTTATCTTTCCCTCTGCAATCAACCGCTCGTCTTTTGCCTTTGCCTCCGCCATTTTGCCGTCGAAGGCATTTGGGGAAATGTAGGCGGCGGCACGGAGATGATTGGCAAGGGCGTCCCACAACCGAACGTCCGGCTGTAAGGCGTGAAATCCCGGCATCATCTTCAAGAACTGCGTCCGCAGTGCAGGTGAAATGCCCTTGGCGCCAAATGTCGGGGGGGCGTCCAACAGTACGGTCGATATGCGTCTGTCAATTTCTTCTTTCTGCTGTTGCGAGGCAGCGCGTCTGAGTTCATGGATTCTCTCCGCCATTAACATTGCCTTCACGCGCATTTCTGCCCCGGACCGCTGTGAGCGAATTTCGGCAAGCTGTTGTTCACTTGGTATTTCCGATGCGGTGCCCAATCCGCATAGGAACATCATAGCTGCAACCATATTTCCAAATTTATAATTCATTTACATGCCTCCTCATCTTGAGATGGTGAATACATCATTCGTGCCCCTTGTCACGGAGATTAAATACTTTGACACCGTGACATCCGCATTGGCGTACACGGTGTTCCTCGCCTCCAACACTACAAGTCTGTTAGTGACGGATTCATTTCTAACATACCACACAACTGGAATTTCAAGCTTGAAAGTTCCATACCTCAGATAAGGCAGAAACGCATTGTTCAAAGCGAAGAAGATATTGTCCCCAGTTCCGACCGTGTTGTCTGCATTGACTGAAAGCGGTCTAAAAGCGCCAGCGTCTGCATCGTGGTCCAGATGTCCGTTGAATACCGCGTTCGTGAAAAAGCCCTGGATGTCTGTAGCGGTGGCATACAACTCCATAACGCCCAATGCGGCAAATGACACATGCGATGGCTTCAATGACATGTCCACATGGAATACGGCGCCTATGTCCCCCACCTGAAGGGGAGGCACATTCATCACATGCGTCCAGTCATCTGCTGATGGCATCCCCACACCATCGATAAACAGATTTGCCTCTGGCTCTATCACGACTAACGGCAATGAAAACGACGCGTTGTTATCGACCACGGTCATAGTGAACTGGGAAGCGCAAAACGGCATGAAGAGTCTTCCCTGTAGATGGTCGTGCATGCCATGGGACGGTACAGATCCCTGTAGCGTGGCACTCGGCATAGGCGGATTGAACGTATAATTAACCCACTCCGCAGGTCCGAACACGTGCCTGTGCTTGTTCGTAGGAAAGTTTGCATCGGCCTCTATCAGGATTTCCGCGACAGTAATGGAAGTAGTCGCCGTGCATGGCATTCCGTCGTCTCCGGGCAGCATGGATGCCGACACCGAAATGTCGTTCTGGAAATCGCTATGCGTCTCCGCCTCGTATTCAATTGAGAACGACACTCCGCTCTGCGGCGGGACGAATGCCGCGTACGGGAAGGAGATCGCCTTCCCGCCAACGCGGACGAGCTTTTCGATTTTCTGATCCGAAACGTAAAGCATCCCGCCAGCATCGCCACCGTACGCGAACACCGTAAGCGTGGTGTTCGTCGAATGCTTGGCGACAACGTCGTTCGGCGCGTTCGTGTAGGCGTCCTCGTAGAACACCACGGACTTGTCGAACGACACGGCAACGTAAGGCATGTTGGTGAACGCCAGTCCGATTCCCGGATTAAGCGGATCGTAGTGCCAGCATCCGCACCAGACGTCAGGTAGGTCGAACGACGCTTCCTCAAGCACGGCAACGCCCGAAACCGAACAGCCGTCACATTCGCAAAAACCGTCGCCGTTGCAGTTGAATCCAATCCACCCACCGGTCGTCGTGTAATTGCACGTCACGGACCGCGTAGGCTGATCCCACAAGAACTCGCATCCGGGATCGCAAGGCCCGACATTGGCACGATAACCCGTGCCATCAGGCGCAACCGTAAACTCCAGCGGCCATTGCACGGCGTAGTTGGAGACGCTGTTGGTCGTGATGGACGCAAATCCATCGTCAGGGATAGAAACCGTGAACGGCACGGGGGATGTGACGGCGTAGTTTATACCAATCAGTAGGGGCACGTGGTTAGTCTCGCCACCACGCGCAACTACTACGGGATTACTTAGGCGCGAATCGCGGTCGCCGGTGAAGTAGATCGGCGCGGGGCCGGTCGTCGCTACCACATCCACGAAATAGTAGGCGTTTGTATTGACGCCATCAAGCCACGACAAGGTAGGGCGAGGCGTCCCCGCCGAGCCGTCACATTCCACCGCCTCCAACACATTTGAGCACACGACGTTATACCATTCCGCGTTCGTGCCGTGGGCGTCTGGCCCTGCAACGAACGGATCGGGATCAACCGTGTTTTCAAGCCCGTCGCCGTCCCAGTCAAACGGCTCAACCCTGCGGTATATTCGTTCAAGCGCGT
>CAMKJU010000102.1 GCA_946413265.1 uncultured Lentisphaerota bacterium | reverse complement strand
GATTGTTGAAACTCTGGACGACAAGCGCCTTTCCGCCCAGCGCGCCGTCCACCCAAGAGTTGTTTCCCGCCGCGAGAACAGACACCGTTCCCTGTTGTCCCGCCTTCCCCTTCGTGGCGTTTCGCGTCCACGGCGAAAGCTCGCCCGAATCGAACGTGCCGTTGACGATCAGGTTCGTCCCGAACGCATAGACAACCGCCAGGAATACCGTTGTGGTGACAATTCTTTTCATGTGTAGCATCTCCATAATTCGTTTTTTTTTTGGTACGCACAATCGTCACATGATTTCGTTGAGCTTTCGGAGGAGCGGGGCGAGGAGGTCGAGGGACTTCTCGCCGGGAGAGGTTTCAAGTGAACTATTGACGTCAAGCACGTCGGCGCCCGTCGCGTAGGCTTCGGCGATGTTGTCGACCGAAAGCCCGCCCGCGAGGATAGCCTTCTTCCCTACGGACTTGACAACCGCGACGCGCGACCAGTCGGAACGCACACCCGTGCCGCCGAGCTGCTCCCCCTTCACGCCGTCGATGAGAATGCCGTCTGCAACCGTCGCGCACGGGTCGCCGCCGTCGTCAAGCAGCCACACCTCGCGTCCACTCGCCTTCACGGCGGCGACGTCCGCCGGCACGTAGCGTCCGTGCAGCTGCACCACGTCAAAGCCCACTTGATCCGAGATGCGCAGAATGTCCGCCACGGGACGCGGCGTGAACACGCCCACCATGTAAGGAGAGGCGCGATAACGCACCGAGGCGACGATTTCCGCCGCCTTATCGGGTTTGATGCCGCGCGGTGACTTGGACGAGAAGATGAACCCTAGGTATTCAACTCCAACCATCGCCGCCCGGCTTGCAAAATACCCGTCTGTAATACCGCATATTTTCAACATGTCTGTAACCTCTCCTTTTGGGACACGGCAAAAGTATACCAAATCACCTCCTTGGCGTGGAAGCTATTCAGTCATTTATTAAATCTGGCTTTCCGCGTCCCCGCCGATTTATGGTATAATTAGGGCCAATGACAGAAAAGGAGTCTATATGATCCTCGCGAAAAAAGCGCTCGTGACCGGCGCCGCCGGCTTCCTCGGCTCACACCTCTGCCGCCGCCTTCTTGCGGACGGCTACGAAGTGACGGGACTCGACAACCTGTTCACCGGCACGAAGTCCAACATCTACGATCTCTTCGGCAATCCGAAGTTTTCGTTCGTCCTCCACGACGTGACGCAGCCCTTCTGGGGGCAGTTCGACGAAATCTACAACCTTGCCTGCCCCGCCTCGCCCATCCACTACCAGAAGAATCCCGTGGAGACCATTAAGAGCTCCGTACTCGGCATGATGAACATGCTCGACCTCGCGCTCAAGACGAAGGCCCGCGTGCTTCACACCTCCACGAGCGAAGTGTACGGCGACCCGCTCATACACCCGCAGGTGGAGTCCTACTGGGGCAACGTGAACACGATCGGCATCCGCTCCTGCTACGACGAAGGCAAGCGCTGCGCGGAGACGCTCTGCTCCGACTACCGCCGCGAATACGGCGTGGACGTGCGCATGGTCCGCATCTTCAACACCTACGGACCCAACATGCACCCGAAGGACGGCCGCGTGATCTCCAACTTCATCATGCAGGCGCTCGCGAACCAGGACATCACACTCTTCGGCGACGGCTCGCAGACCCGTTCCTTCCAGTTCTGCGACGACCTCATCGAGGCGTTCCGCAAGTACATGGAACTCGACCGCGCGACAATCGACACCTTCATGGCCTCCCACGGCCTCGGCACCGCCGTGATCAACACCGGCAACCCCGGCGAGTACACGATCAAGCAGCTCGCCGAGGAAACGCTCCGCCAGTTGCCGGAATCCACTTCCAAACTCGTCTACGCCCCACTGCCAAAGGATGACCCGAAGCGCCGCAAGCCGGACATCACGCTTGCAAAGAAGCTGCTCGGCTGGGAACCGAAGGTCCCGCTCCAGGAAGGCCTCGCCAAGACGATAGCCTACTTCCGCAAGCTCGTCTAATCCGGGAGGGGCGCGCTTGTCGCGACCGCCGCTCACTCGGTGTAGTCATCCGCAATCCCGAAACCGCGCGGGCCGTATATTCCGTTGCCGGAACTGATGAAGGCGGTATGCGACTTTTCGTGTACCCACCCCTTACTCCCGCCAGCCTTGTAGGGCTGGCGGAATTCCTCTACGTGTCCGTCGAGAAACGCCATGTTGCAGTGTCGCCAATTTCCCCACCCGTGGCGGAACGCCTGCGTGCCGGCCTTTCGCAGAGATGCGGACGATGCGTCGTACTGCCTGTCCTGAAACGGGGCGCGCATGAACTTGTTCGGTCCGCCGGAATACCCACCGTCGCCGAACACCACAACAGATGCGGGGTTGCTGATCTCACTCCACGACGTGGGGTAAAACCTCTTGCCGGCGTCGTTCTCCACGTAACCGAGGTAGCAGACGTTGTAGTTGTAACCGGTGATGTGGTTGCCGTCCCAGTTGTCGCTTTTGGAATCGCATTTCGGGCAGCTGAAGAGAGAGTCGGCGTTTATGCCGCCGAACATCTCCCCGCAGCGCCATCCCATCTCGCCCGTCTTCCTTATGAAGTCCCAGCAGAACGAGGAATACTCCCTCCAGCTCCCGACGCCATGCAGCGCGGGATTCTCGCGTGGAAATATCAATTCGTATGACTCGTTCTGCCAGTAGCCCCTGTCATGGTCCTGCGGCGAAATGGACCCCCACGGCAGATACCCCTCCCGCAACGCATAGCTTTGGCACGCAACCGCAAGCTGGTGGAGGTTGGTCTTGCACTTCGCGCTTAACGCGCGTTCGTGTACGGCCGAGAGGGTGGGCACCACAATCGCAGCCGCGATGGATACCAACCCCAGCACGATCATCATCTCAAGGAGTGTAAAGCCCCTTCTCATTCATCCAAGGCGAGCTTGAAGAACGCGCCCTCACCCTTCGGTACCTTGAACGTGTTGAGCCAAGTTCCGTCGCCCTGCGATTCGGACGACTCCAGCGTCGGTACGACAGCCTTCCATCCATCGTTGAGCGAAGCCGTCTCCTTCACCACAAGCCCCTTCGGCGTCGCCGTCATCCGCTTCGGCGAAAGCATCTTGATCACGTGCTCCATCTCACTCGGCGTGAACGATTCCACCTTGAACGGCACGTTCACCGCCACGTCTTCCGTCGGCGCAAGCCCATACACACAGTTGAGGCCGTTGGGCAGGCCGTTCTGCGCAATCACCGTTGCCGCCGTAAGATTCGTCTGCCATGCCTCGTCCCAGGTGAAGGTGCTGCATATCCAGTTCCTATATCCTGAAACCGGCGCCACGTCCGCCACGGCGTCGATTGCCGGACCGGAATACCCTGTGTCACCTTCTACATTGACTTCCCTGTTTTTAATCCGCACATAGCGAAACCATTTACGCCCTTGCGCGTTTACCGGAAGATCTACAATCTGCGATAGATCGTAACCAGTGCCGCCGGCTGATCCGTTGTATCGCTGGCAGACCTGAGCAAGCGACAAGCCGCCACAGTCGGAAAATCCAACGGACGGGTCTATGGGGTAGGTGGCTTTGGTGGGACGTCCCCAATATTCATTTCCCGAATATATCGCCGTGTTTGGAGAGGACGGATTGTAAGTATAGGCAAGCGTCGGCGCAAATGAGTCAGCGTATTTCCATGACTCACTTGAAAACCACACCTCGCCGTCCTGCGACACTTCTACGATTGCCGGTTGGCAATCGCCGTCACAGTTTTCACCTTCTACGAACAAAAACCTGGCAGGATCGTCTCCTTCCGTATAGTAAGAGCCGTCGCCCAAACAGAGATCATTGCCAAACACAATAAAGTCGATGCCCCAGGGATTGTTGGGATCGTCCACAACATCATGGTCAAAAGCAATTACGATATAGCCAGGCGCTGGATCATCGTCATTTCTTAGAGAAAAAAGCCGACCGGTTCCCCAGGCTGGGTTGGCCGGGTTGACAACACCACCATATTCACCCTGCATATACAATGATGGATGCCCAAGTACATTCGAAGGTTCTGTATAAGTAGGACCCTTGGCTGCTGTTGAGGAGCTTATCACTTTATAACCGTATGGTGATTCTGCGGCATGTGGCTGCACTAGGTCAAGAGCGCAACCGAATGCGGCCACATACCAGCCATTTGGCAATGTTCTTGTAGAATCCGCGCCACTCGTCGGCTCGTATTGGGAGGTACTATATCCTTCTGTTACCGTAACTCTCAGCAGATTCCAATAATAATAGTCGAAAGCATATTCCTCCCCATAAACAGCATAAGGACTATCAGGATTGTAGACTGAATATTCAATTTTCTGGAGAACCGCATCATCAGAACTCGTACCACTAGACATGTCCAGCACAGGACAAACATCGTTGACGTCGTATGCTAGATTGTTTAGATAAAACCCGTATGTACTATTTGAATACTTCAAATGCAGACGAGGATCCTCTTCCGCCACCTCTTTGATGACCGTAGCTAATGTCGGCGCCGCTCCGTTCCAGCGATAGCCCCATGCCTTGGCCGTTCCGCCCCAGTCAACTACAAGCGCACAACGATTCGTACCCTCTCCCACCCAATAGTGGATGTCGTCAAAAGTAAACCCCCACGCGGAGTTGGATGCAACTAACGTGGCGGCAAGCCATGCCGCCACGGTACTATTCATTTTCATATCTGTACTTAGCCTTTCATGCGAAGGTTGATACACGCGGCTGGGAGCGTCTCCTGGCTTCCGGCTTCGGGCCTCTTCCGCATCCTTCGCAGGGCCACCCGGCCCCACTGGTCAGCGCGGATTCGTATCCGGTTACAGTTGCGCGACAGCTCCCGATTTTCACGGGATTCCGTTTTCCCTGTCGCAAAAGCGGCGCGTATTATACGCTTTTCCGCGCCAATGTACAAGCCGCAAGCGCCCAAATTCGACGAAAAGCAAATCACTTGCCCTTGCCAGATCCGCCCGACAGCTCCACGAGGTCGGCGAGGATGTTGAGTGCCTCGTCCAAAACAACGTCTTTTCCGCGCTTAGGCAGGCCGTTCTTATCGCAGGCGTCAGCGTCGGGAACGACATCAACATCAAGGCCATTAAAGCCGACCTTGTCCACACCGCACTGTAGATCGCGACGCTTCTGCGCCTTGAACGCGGCGTAGTCGAGCGGCAGAGACTTGCGGTTGCAGGCCTCCGCCACGCCGCGCACTTTCTCCAGATGCGCCTGAAATACGGTGTTGGTCGCCTGGCGCGCGGCAGACCGGCGCGCAAGCTCCGGCACGTACCGTTGCACATCGCCCGCCTTCTCGTACTTGACGGCGGCGACCTTCGTCCAAGGAAGCGCGTTAGGTAGGTTGTTTTCGCCCAGTTTCGTGATGCCGTCGAGGACGGACGGCAGTCTTATATCCGAGGCCACTCCCTTAACCTGCGTGGACGATCCCGTCACGCGGTAGAAGAACCCGCGCGTGACGAGAGCCCCGCCACGGCGTTTGCCGAGTTGGATGACTTCCTGCATGGACCCCTTGCCGTGAGTCTGCCTGTCGCCAAGGATCACGGCGCGCCCACGATCCTGCAGCACGCCTGAAACCAGTTCCGAGGCGCTCGCGCTCCCGCGGTCGATCAAGACGACCATCGGTCTGGAGTACCATCCGCCACCAGCTATTCCGGGCAGGCCGGACAGCTCCATTGGCTTGTCATCGTCGTCCTGAATCTGCGCGACCGCTCCGGCATCCATGAAGACAGATGAGAGCATGAGCGCCTCAAGAAGGCTCCCCCCGCCGTTACCGCGCAGATCAAGCACCAGCCCGCGCGCGCCTGCTTGCTCCAACTTCTTGAGTTCTTCGTTCACGTCGGCCGTTGCGCTGCGGATGCTCTTGAAAAGGTCCAATATGGAGACGGACTGCATCCCGTAGAAAAGCGGAAGCTTGACGTAGCCGAGCTTTAAGGTGTCTCCACCGTGCTTCACGGTCTCCAGACGACCCTTCGCGGCGTTGTTTTCCAGCTTCACGATCCCGCGCACGAGATCGATGCGCGTACGCGCGCCGCCACCGTCGGCTGTTACGACATCCAAGACTACCTTCGTCCCCTTCTTGCCGGAAATCATCCGAATTGCCTTTTCAGACGGCACGCCCTTCACGCTTTTAACGGGGCCGTCCCCTTCGCCCACGCCCACGATTCTGTCACCGGGCTTTAGACGCCCGTCGCGCGCGGCCGGTCCGTCAGGCATGATCGCCAGCACGTACAGTCCTGTCCTGCGCGTGTCAATGGTCACGCCGATGCCGCAGAATGAAAGAGACATCTCCCCCTCGAACATTTTCTGGAGCGCGGGACTGAGATAGTGCGTGTGCGGGTCGTACGATGCCCCTACGGACGTCATGTAACGTTCAAAGGCGGCAAGGTCGTCCTCTTTTCCCAGCGCGTCTACCTTCTGGGCGTAGTCCTCCGCAAGCGCACTGGCGATTTCGGCCAATGGCACCTTCTTCCCACCAGACTTCTCCGCGTCAAGTTCAGCCTCGACGAGGCGTTCAAGAAGCTCGGTGCGCAACTTGCGCCGCCAGAGCTCCTCGCGCTCGGCCTCCGTCTTCGGCCAACCGCGCCCTTCCCCGCGGAACACGTACTCGCCCGTCGTAGGACGCCGCAGCGCTGCCTCGAATCCAGAGTCGGCCGTGATTTTGGCGAGTTCGTTCGTCGCGAAGATCGCGCAGTCGCGCGCTCGTGCCGCATACACGCGGTATACCTTCTCGCCGAAGGATATGTCGCGTTTGAGCAGAGCGTCGTCGATTGCACGGCGCATCGGCTCGAACGCGTCGATGTCCTTCTGGAAGAAATAGCAGTGCTCGTCGTCGTAGCTTTCAACGAGATTCTTCCATGCCTTCTCCGAATGCGCGTCGTCGATGAGCGTCTTCGAGACGTGCTTCTTGCCAAGCAGGCTCACGAACTGACGCGCGATGCTGGCGCGCCGCTCGGCTGTATCTGAGGCATCCTCCCCGCGGCCCGTGTGCGCTGCTCCCAAAAGGAGCAGCGCGGCCGCGAGGGGGACGATTAGCCTAGTGCGCTTCATCTTAAACGCGCTTGCTCTGGACGTCGCGCTCGTACTTGAGCACGTCCGCCATCCACGCCTCGTTCGCCGGGAGTTTCGCGCGGGCGCAGAACTCCTCCCACACGGCGGCGAAGGGATAGCTCTTGAGCTCCTCCTGGAGCACGAGCTGCTCGGTGAACTGCTCGCCGTCTTGAAGCGCCTTCAGCGTCGCCGACGGCTCGAGGAGCGCCTCGAGGAGCGCCTTCTGCATGTTGCGCATGCCGAGCACCCACGCGGCCACGCGGTTGATGGACGCGTCGAAGTAGTCGAGGGCGATGATGAAGTTCTCGGGGCCCATGCGAACGATCTCGTGCGCGGCGTTGCGCAGGTCGTCGTTCACGCGGATCACGTGGTCGGAGTCCCAGCGCACGGGGCGCGAGATGTGGAACGCGACCTTGCCGAAGAACATGAGGAACGAGCTGATCTTGTCCGCCACGTTCTCGGACAGGTGGAAGTGGCCCATGTCGAGGAGCGCGAGGATGCCCTTCTTCATCGCGTAGCCCATCACGAACTCGTGCGAGTTCACGGTGTAGCTCTCGAGGCCGATGCCGAAGAGCTTCGACTCGAAGGTCGGGATCACGAGCTTCTTGTTGTACTTGTACTTGAAGATCTTGTCGAGCGAGTCCGCCATGCGCTGACGCGGCCCGAGGCGGTCGCTCGGCTCGTCCTTGTAGCCGTCCGGACACCAGAAGTTGATCGCGCAGGGCGTGCCGAGCTCCTTGCCGAAGTACTCGGCGATCTTGAGGCACTGGATGCCGTGCTTAACCCAGAACGCGCGCACCTTCGGGTCTGGACTCGAAAGCGTGAGCCCGTTCGCCGCGAGCGGATGCGAGAAGAACGTCGGGTTGAAGTCGAGACCCACGCCGCGCTTCTTGGCCCACGCGACCCAAGGCGCGAAGTGCTTGGGCTCGAGCTTGTCGCGGTCCGCCACCTTGCCCTCGTGGATGCCGTAGCATGCATGGAGGTTCACGCGGTGCTTGCCGGGAATGAGCTTGAGCGCGAAGTCGAGGTCCGCCATCAGCTCCTGCGGCGTACGCGCCTTGCCCGGGTAGTTGCCGGTCGTCTGGATGCCGCCGGACGCGCCGCCGGTCGTCTCGAATCCGCCGACGTCGTCGCCCTGCCAGCAGTGCATCGAAATGCTGATCTTCTTCAGCGTGTTGATCGCCTTCTCGGTGTCAATGCCGAGTTTCTTGTACTGGGCCTTCGCGGCCTCGTAGGTAGCTTTGCTCATCGCTTCTCCTTGTTGTTGACAGGCACCGTGCCTGAAATGTTTGGTGTCAGTATATCAAAAATCCGCGCCTTTGTGGAAAAACTCTTTGGGAGTACGGCGCGCGTGGGCCCACCCATCACAAGCACGCCTTTCCCGCACAGCGCCCTCGCGCCGTAGCGCGCAACGAAGGATTCAACCGCCGAGGCCGACGCGAAGAACACGTCGTCGAATGGCGGGAGCGTCCCTTCCGGCGCACATGCGCGGTTCTCGTATAGCACCACGTCGTCCACCTTCGCTCCCGCCCGACGGAGCGCGCGCGCGACGTCCGAACCCGCCTTCGTACTCCGCAGCCGCAACACGCGCTTCCCACGCAGATCGAGCTTCTTGATCTCCGCAATAAGCCCCGCCGCCGAGAAGTCAGACGCCGGCACCACGTCGCTCGCGATGCCGTGCCGACGCAGCTCCGCGTCCGTCCCCGCGCCGCACGTGTAGAACGCGCCAAGCCGCCGTAAATCGCACGTGCAGTTCGCGAAGAAGATCCGTACGGCCGAGGGCGAGGTCAGCACGATCGCGTCGTAATCCGCCACCTCGTCGCCGAAGGCGCGCGTCGCACAGAGCTCAATGAGCGGCCAGCGGATCGGACGCCCCCCGAGATCCTCCACCGCCGTCATCGCGCGCGCCTGCACCGCGTCCGAACACGTCACGAGCACGCGCCGTCCCGCAAGCAGTCCGAGACGCGGCCAGCCGTCATGCGCCACCACGCGGCCTACGATGAAGAGTCCGGGGCGATCCTCTTCCTTCGCCGGCAGAATCTTGCGCATCGTCCCGAGCGTGGCCGTGCGCACTTCCTCGCGCGGACCCGCCGCGTCGAACACGAATGCGCACGGCGTTGCCTTCGGCCATCCGCCATGCACAAGCCGACGCGCCTCGTCCGCCGCCATCCGCGTGGCCATGAACGCCACCTGCGGCGTCTCCGTGCCCGTCGAGCGCGGCGTGTAGGCCGTGAACCCGCGTGACTCACCGCGCCGCGTGAGAAGCAAGCCCGTTCCCGTCGTGGCCGCCACAAGCGCACTCACGCCGGGACGCACCACGAACGGAATCTGAAGAGCCGTCAGCGCATCGGTTTCCTCGGCGAGCCGTCCGAACAGCCCCGCGTCGCCGCCCTTCAACCGCACGACGCGTCGTCCTTTCCGCGCCTCGTCGCAGATCAGCTGCGTAATCTCCGCCTGCTTCATCGTGTGCGCGCCGCAACGCTTGCCGACATCAATCCTCTGTCCTCTGTCCTCTGTCTTCTGTCCTAACAGCGACAAGTCGAAGAGCGCATCGTGGAGCACCACATCCGCACACTCCAGATCCCGCATTCCCTGCACCGTACACAGCCCCGCGTCGCCCACGCCCGCGCTCACGAAGCGCACAGCCTTGACGAAATGCGCACGCATCGCCATGAGACGCGCGTCACCTGCGCGGAACACGACGGCAAGATAGCCCTGCGCCTCCGGCGGCGTCAACTCTTCAAGCGGAATCGGAATCAACTCCACGCCCGGCGGCGAGCCGCCATAGAGACGCGTGATGCCCGCGAGCGCCATCAGCACGGCGTCGTAGCGTCCGTCGCGCAATTGCTGGATACGCGAATCGATCGACCCGCGAATCGGCAGCAGCTTTGCCTTCGGATAGACCTTCTTCGCATACGCCGCCCGCCGTTCGCTCGACACGCCAATTCTAAGTCCACGTCCGTCTAACTGGGAAAGCCGCCTTCCAGGCGGCGGTACTAACTGGGAAAGCCGCCTTCCAGGCGGCGGTTCTAACTGGGAAAGCCGCCTTCCAGGCGGCGTCACCCAACAATCCCGCGGGTCGGCGCGCTCCGGCAACCAAAACCAATCCAAATCGTCTGCAATTTTCGGCGGCAAATCCTTCGCGGAATGGACCGCGAAATCCACGCGCCCGTCGCGTACCGCCTCATCCAAATCGCGCGTGAAGAAATCGGGCGCGCTCTTTTCAATCGGCGTCGTGAGGTCTCGGTCGCCGGGTGTCTCTACCGTCACTACGCGGTAGTCCGTGCCGGGGAAGCGCGCGCGCAGAAAGTCAAGCGCGCCAGCCGTCTGGGCGCGCGAAAGCGCGCTGCCGCGCGCGCCGACGGTGAACCTTTCCTTCTTCATGGTTCGACGCCCTCGGGAAAAAGCTGATCGATGATCTGCTCGGCCGGCGTAAACGCCTTCTTCTTGTTGTTGCAGTCCTTGCAACACGGCACGCAGTTCCCGCGCGTGGAGCGTCCGCCCCGCGCGACGGGCACCACGTGATCCATCGTGAGTCCATCTGCGCCGACCTGCCGTCCGCAGTAGTGGCACACGCCCTTCGCGAGCTGCGCGCGCCACCAATCGGTTGCGCGCAGCTCGCGTGCCTTCGCCCGCTCGCGCTTCACGTGCGCGGGGTCGGGATTCAGGTCAAGCCATTGAGTCGTTTCCATGCCGATATTCTACCAAACCTTACGGACCACGGCAATTCCGTTCAATGACATGCGGATGAAACGCCGCCGGACGAGTTGAGGCAACCAATCAGTCATTCCCCATGCTGTGTACAGGCAATGTCATCCCGATAAACTCCTCTGGCGAGACCGCCTTCACTTTAGACGAAATGAAATGCTTCTTGTTGCGCGTAACAATTACATCGCATCCCACGGAAAATGCCGTTTCATCCACGACCGCGTCCTCGAAATCCTCAACTTCCGATGCACATGCCGCCCTTATGATGCTGATTCCAGTAGGAGCACACGACACATGGTCACAGAGCCAGGCGATGTGAGTTCTGCTTTCGTCGCTCTTGTGCGCATGCGCAAGCAGATAGTGGAGAGTGGTGAACCCGTGAACGGGAAAGAACACCTCTACGCCATTTGAAAGCGCAGTCTCAAAAGCCTCACGCGACTTCTCGTAGAAACCTTCACGTGCCTCGGCGATATCCACGAACACGTTGAGATCGAACATCGTCCTCATGTACACCTCTTCAGGACATACTCCGCCGCCCGGTCACGGTAATCGCCACAATCCCCTCGCAAGCATCCGCAGAAAGGGATGCTCAAAGGCGTTTTACGTAGAGCATCACTTCGAACATGTTCGCGAGATGGCATGTTCAAGTAGTTGGAAATGCTCATCCTCAAGAAAAACCCCACAGTCATCCCATCACTTGAAACGCGATGTCGAAACGCCGCCAATTCATCGCTGGGAATCATGAACTCTACTTTTTCATCCATTGTCTTTGTCATCTCTGACTCTCCTTGCATCGCAGGCGGAAAATATTATACCATATTTCTCTGATTGCAGCTTTTCGGGTACTATAAAACTTCAAGTCGGATTTCCATTGTGGCAGTTGCGGCGTTTCCGTTGTGGCAGTTGTGGCATTTTCATCGTGTCAGTTGTAGCATTTTCATTGACCGACGTTGGGGACAGTCCCCGGTGTTTGATATAGTTGTGCTGCTTTGGATTAGTCAATGGGCGCGGGCGAGTTAGCCCGCGCGTCAAAGGCAAGTTGTTTCAAACAAGTTGTTTCCATTCAACGGAAGAACCGCAGCGGGAGGGCTCGCGCCACACGGGAGGGCTCGCGCTTGTCGCGAGCCACAAAATTTCTCAGATACACCCCGACGCGGAAATAGGTATACTATTCACTGTCCTGGAAATCACCAGGACTCCGAACAAGAATGAAGAGGTCAAGCAACAAGAGTATGACGATACAAGAAAGAAAAGACTACGCCGCGCAGCGCAAGCGCGAGATGAATAGCTGTCAGGCGGTATTGGTCGCCTTTGCCGATCAGCTGGGTAAGAGCGAGGACGAGCTGCTGCGTCTCGGCTCCGGATTCGGTGTCGGCATGGGAACCATGGAGGGGACGTGCGGTGCGCTCGTCGGTGCGATCATGGTCTCTTCCTTGCTCTCGGGCAATGGAGAGGCAATGGCGAATTCGCGATCCATCGTGCCGCGCTTCAAGGAGCTCTGCGGTGCGACGATCTGTCGCGATATAAAGGGCATTGATACAGGCAAGGTTCTGTGCAGTTGCGAAGACTGCGTCCGAAACGCCACGGAAGTAGTTGCTGAACAGATGAACAAGCAAGTTCAACAAAGTTGAAAGATGTCTGGATGTCGCTCGCTCTGCTCACCGAAGGCACCGTCAACGCGATTCGGCAAGACCTAAGTCCGACCTAGCCTCCTGCGTCAACAGCTTCTCGATTGCTTCACGGTTGTCCGTGAGACGGTTGCCGCAAGTGGGATCCCTCCACGGGATGAACAGAGATGGGAACGCTCCGTTCATTTCGTACGCATGCCCATGGACAATGGCATAGTCGCCCCAGAACACCCAAAATCCATCTTTCGTGAAAAGCGGGGTGTCTGGCACGGGGACGACACCAACCCCTGCATAGTCCGCCCCTTCCTTGAACTGGATTCTCGCCAGCTTACGAACCAATTCAAACACGGCATTCGTATTGGAGAAGGCGTCCCATCCAAGTATCTTGCCGTCCCCTTTGCGGAATGTCGCGCACTTGACGTATGCCGCGCTCGTCGAATTTTCGACAAAGAAGCCATAAAACCCCGAGCGGTAGGAAACGATACGATTGTCCTCGTATTCGATAATAGCGGAGTGGCGACAGAACCACCGAGAGGTGTCATCCAGAAAAACGTCAGCGCCTGGATCGGTGACCGGCTTGGCGGTGCGTGTTCCATCGCTTTTACCCCTAGATTCGTACTTCCACTCTTCTTCAATGTGCTTCGCGCTGTTGTTAGCGAGGAACTGCTTCCCATAAAAGCGCGTCATGGCGTCCCAGTCCGCAGTGTCGCCTTTGAATGGTTCGCGGCGGTAATTCCGCAAACGCTCCTCAATCCACGCCCGTACTGACCGTGCAACAGATGAATCGCCGATTGGCCAGTCGGCGACGGCAGTCCAGTCCACGCGCATCCCGCCCCAGGCGTCCGTTGCAAGTGCCGCCCGCCGCTCATGCACGAACGACTCGGATTGCACAACTGATTCCCTGCCGCCGCTCGACGCACAAGCAACTTCCACCGAACTGCATACGATCAAGCCGACAACAACCTTCAATAATTTCTTCATGTTCTGATTCTTTTCCTTTCACCTTCTTACTCTCCCCTCGCGACAGAATCTTACACAAGAAACGGACTTTTCTTTTCCTGCATGTATTCCAGATTCCGCATCACGGCCTCATCGCTGAAATTGGCGTAACAGTAGCGGCAAAGGTGTGGACAGGTGTTGTACGCGCCAATGTCTTTCGAGATGACACAACCACATGCCTTGCGTTGGCCTTTGTCCTTCTTCGACTTCTTGATCTGCCAACCATTGAACAGGTCATACTCCGCGCCGATAAAATCCATCAATTCAGCATCATCGTGAAAGAGTCGCATCATCAGGTTATCATCCACACACTTGTTGTGCGAGATACCATACTCGCTCAAATCAGTCAGTTCCCCACATGTGGCAAGTTCAAGGCCTAGTTCCTTGTTCAATTCAGCAAGTCCCTGTGCAAATCGAATCTGCTCCTCCGTCGAAAACTCACGTACGCCCAACCCAGCAAGATTCCGCTGTACCTTGCGATACGAAGAAATGTCAATAAAGCTGAGCACCAATTTCTCCGTATAGCCCTTCAGAACTTCCTTGATAGCCTGCTCGTTCTCCTTG
>CAMKJU010000101.1 GCA_946413265.1 uncultured Lentisphaerota bacterium | reverse complement strand
CCAATGGTACAGTTATTGCTTTTAGAGCGCGTGGATGACAACGCATTTTGAAAATTGGAAACAGAAAATACGGAAGGAAAGAAAAAGTGAACAACGATGAAGAAGTGATGTCCGCCGAAGAGTTTTTCGGCGAACTTGCGTACGAGAAGAAGGCACCTGTCCGCAAGGGACGGGGTCGCGGGAAGAAGTCTGCAAACGACCTCTTTGCCGAAATCAAGGTCAAGATGGTAATGCGAATCTACGGCGTGACGAAGGCGCGCGCGCTGGAGATTATCGCCGACCGTGCCGAGGAGAATAATACGCCTCCGGCACCCGACGGCAACGCGGACGCGGCCGATGACAATGACGATGAAGTCAAGTTTCTGCCTGAGTCCGAATTTTTCAGCGTACGTCTCTGAACGAATAAAGAACAACGAAAGGAAAAAGAAAAATGGCGAAATTCAAACAGGTCCCGCAGAACTTCCTGTTCCGCAAGCTCCTAAAGTACTGGGGCAACATGGTCCAGAACTATAAGGACGACTGTCGTGACGACGACTTTTTCGATATCATGCGCAATTGTTTCGACCACGACAAGGGTGTGGAACTGATTGAGGCGGCCTACACGCCGGAGGAGCTTGAGGAGATGAAGCACGCGAAGTCGCGTGCATGCCGTCTCGACCTAGAGGACGCGCTTGACGACGTGTTCTGCGCGCTCTGGAACAACGATGATACTCGCGACAAGTGCCGGGCGGTCCTCGACGCGGCTCGCGAGTACATGGAGGCGGACAGCGCGGAGAAGGGTGCCGACATCGTATCGCGCCGTTTCGCGGAGCTGGTGCGCGTCCTCAAGCTGAACGCGCTCGAGGCCGACATCCTCACGCTCGCCTACGTGCGCGACCAGACGTGCTTCAGCTGGCCGTGCCGCGTGGAGGACCGCGAGAAACCCCTCTACTACGCAATGGCACTCGACCGCTCCTACGACGAGGTGGTGAAGGCCCTGTCGCCGAAGGGGACGCTCCTCAAGTTCTGTCTCCTCGACGGCGACTACGACTTCAGCCGCCGGACGCTGGGCGGGTTCATGGACGGCACGTCCGACGAGACCATCGAGCGCCGCTTCTACGCGAAGAGCGAGGATAAGGACATCCTCCCCTGGGAGTTCTACGGCGACCTCTCGGCCAAGGACGGCGAGGTCCTCAAGCGCATGATTGCCGCGAGCGGCGGGAAATGCAACATCCTCCTCTACGGGGCACCTGGTACGGGCAAGACCTCCTTCGCCCGTTCCCTCGCGAAGGAACTCGGACGCACGGCCTGGGAGGTCCGCCAGGGCGACGAGGACGGACGGAACATGAAGTCCGAGGCACGCATGATGGGCATCCAGGTGTGCAACTCGCAGGAGGACCCCACAGAGAGCCTCATGATTGTGGATGAGGCGGACGAGCTCCTGCGCGGCAGCTCGTGCGGGTTCGGTCTATTTGGCCTCTTCGGGTTCGACACCGGCGGGAAGTCCACGGAGAAGGGCGTGATGAACACCATCCTCGACGAGATGCGTGTTCCTGCCGTGTGGATTTCCAATGCCCCGGCGCGCGAGATGGACGAGTCCGTCCGTCGGCGCTTCGACTACTCCATCTGCTTCGAGCGTCTGAACAACGGACAGCGCGTTGCCATCTGGCGCAACCAGGTGGCGAAACACGGCCTGGAGGCGCTCATCCCCGAGACGAAAATCGAGGAGTACGCTGCGAAGTACGAGACGAGCGCGGGCGGCATCTCCACCGTACTCTCGAATGTGAAGCGCATGGCGCCCGCGTCCGAGAAGGTGGACGAGCTTGTGGCGACCCTCATGAAACCTCACTGCAGGCTCATGGGCGTGAAGGATGCCAACGCCTTCCTTCCCGCGAAGGACTATTCGCTCGAGGGCCTCAGCATCAAGGGCAAGGTCGGCCTCGACCGCGTCGTGAAGGCCGCGCGCAACTACCTCGACGCCGGCTTCGGCGCGGCGTCCGAGGACAAGCCCCGCATGAACATCCTACTCTTCGGGCCTCCCGGTACGGGCAAGACTGAGTTCGTCAAGTACCTCGGCAAGGAGCTCGACCGCCGGGTCGTGGTCGTGAAGGGCAGCGACATCCTCGGAATGTACGTGGGCGAATCCGAGAAGAACATCGCCAAGGCGTTCCGCCGCGCCGAGGCCGAACACGCCATCCTCTTCTTCGATGAGGTGGACGGCCTCCTCCAGGACCGCTCGAACGCCGGACACAGCTGGGAAATCACCCAGGTGAACGAGCTCCTCCAGCAGATGGAGAACTTCGACGGCATCATGGTGGCCGCTACGAACTTCTCGAAGAACCTCGACCCGGCCACGATGCGCCGCTTCACGTTCAAGCTGGAGTTTGGCTATCTCGATGACGCCGGGAAGAAGTCCTTCTTCGAGCGCATGTTCAAGGCTACGCTCACTGACGACGAGTTCGCCGAGCTGAAGGCGCTCCGCAACCTCGCGCCCGGCGACTTCCGCACCGTGCGCCAGGAGCAGTTCTACCTCGGCGACGCCGTCACGAACCTCGACCGCATCGCGGCCCTGAAGGAGGAGTGCGCCGTCAAGAAGGACGGCGACCACTCCGCCGCCATCGGCTTCGCCGGCTGAACCGGTAGGGCGGTCGCCCCGCGACCGCCGCCAAGTCGGTAGGGCGGTCGCCCCGCGACCGCCGCGGACGGCACGGGGTGCCATCCCTACCATGCCAAAAACTCTCATTCAAAAAAGGACAAAACGAAATGACAACGAAAGCAAGTCTCATTCCCATGGTCGTCGAGAAAACCTCCGGCGGCGAACGCGCGTACGACATCTACTCGCGCCTCCTCAAGGACCGCATCGTGTTCGTGGGCGGGGAGATTGACGACGACACGGCCAACGCCATCGTCGCCCAGCTCCTCTTCCTGCAGGCGCAGGACGCGGAGAAGGAGGTGTCGATGTACATCAACTCGCCGGGCGGCAGCGTCACGGCGGGCCTCGCCATCCTCGACACGATGAAGATGGTGAAGTGTCCGGTGGCGACCTACTGCGTGGGGCAGGCGGCGTCGATGGGTGCGGTGCTGCTCGCCGCCGGCGAGAAGGGGCGGCGCTACGCGCTGCCGCACGCGCGCATCATGGTGCACCAGCCGTGGGGCGGCGCGCAGGGGAAGGCGAGCGACATCGAAATCACGGCGCGCGAAATCCTGCGTCTGAAGGAGATGCTCAACGGCATCCTCGCCGAGGCGGCCGGCAAGACGCTGGAGGCCGTCACCAACGATACCGACCGTGACCACTTCATGTCCGCCGAGGAGGCCAAGTCCTGGGGCATCGTGGATAAGGTCCTGTAGCCTTCGCCTGAGCGATTGACCACGTCCAGGCCGACTCTTCGTCGGCCTGGACCGGAAAACTCCCCATGAACCAGCCGATTTTTGCTATACTGTCACCCTCTTCAGATAGCCCAAGAAAGTCATGGCGACATGAACACAACCAAGATTAATTCGGCGATGAAAATATGTTGGACAGCGATCATGACGGTCGCCGAGGCGACGGCGGCTGCTTTTACATCCCCGCCGTACGAGTATTACACTGGTGCGACATCCGGCACTCCGGCTCTCAACTACACGAAGGTGTGCGAGCCCGGACGATCCGGCGAGGCGAACGCGACTTACGTGGTGCTTGGGCACTGCTATCCGGCGCGCCCTGCCTTGTCGAATACGGGGTATGAAGGCGAGGTGGTTATTCCGGCCACAATCGGCGGCTTGCCGGTACGGAAGATCAACGACGCGGCCTTCATCGTGTGCCAGAACGTCACGAGTGTGCAGATTCCCGCGACCGTGCGCGAGATCGGCGCGCGGGCGTTCTCCGATTGCTGGAAATTGGCAAGCATAACGTTTGCAAATGGATCCGGCCTCACGACGGTCGGCGACGCCGCATTCACGAACTGCATTAGTCTGACGTCGATTACCTTCCCGAAGACGCTGTCCCGTCTGGGTTCCGGATGTTTTCAGGGATGTGCCAATCTCACAGATGTGTACTTCCTCGGTAACGCGCCGCGCCTGACAATTCCGTCCATGACGGAGAAGTCGGGGCTTGGCGAGATGATCTTCCGCAACTACGGGTACTATGAGCGGTTCAAGGTCCACATCAACCGGAACATGTACGGCTGGATATCCCCTTACGAAAAGGGTGTGCCGGAGAAGTGGCCGGTTGACTACGGCTACATGCAGGCGCATGAGACAGTGGCGGAGGGGACGAGCGGGGAGACGATCACGGAGGCCACGGGGTTCGTGGTGGTGGTCACGGAGATCACGGGCGGGTCCACGGCGGTGCCCGACGCATGGCCGTCACGGTTCCCGTCGTACACCGCGAAGTTCGGCAACGACTTCACCGCCTCGCTCACGAAGCCGACGGGGAAGAAGGATGCGGCGGGCAATGGCTTGCAGGTGTGGCAGGACTACGTGGCGGGGACAGATCCCACGGACGTGAACGACGTGTTCCGCGCGACGGTTACCGTGAGTGGCGGTACGCCTGTCATCTCCTGGACGCCCGTGTTACCTGCTGCAGAAGCCGCCAAGCGCACCTATACGATCCTCGGGCGGCAGTCGCTCCTTTCGGGCGACTGGACGGTCGTCCCGTCAGGACAGGAGTCGAACTACAACTTTTTCAAGGTAAGAGTCAAGATGAAATAAGATTTGGGGATTGGCGGTACGCGATATGAATTGGCAACTTCCTTGTCCTGCACGCCGCCATCCACAGGATCGATCCGTCGGCGAAGGTGCTTGAGATTTCGAGCAAGTCGCTGCAGCCGCTCGGCGTGAGCTTGAGCACCTTTAACCTGAAGTTAAGAAATGGGTGAAAGCAAGACTGGATATGGTGTGACGCACACGTTGAGTGAAACCGCTGAATTGTTGGGGATATCCCGCGAGCGGGTGCGGCAGATTGAGAAGAAGGAGCTTTGCGTTCTTGGTGATTGATGAAAGTGAAATCGTTGAAAGGAAACTAAACAACGGCTTGTTGAAAAGGCATGACTCACATTTGACGGTCTGACGCCATGTTGCGGACGGTTTCGACAAAGGCGGCTGCTGCTGGGGAAAGGACGGCGTTCTTGCGCCAGGCGAGATAGACGTCGCTGACGAGCGCGGGCGCGAACGGGCGAAACACGACGCGTTCGGCGAATTCCTGCGGGATCATCCCGTCGATGCAGACCGCCGCGCCGAGTCCCGCCTCGACGAAAACGGCCGCGTTGTAGATGAGGTTGTAGTTGGCGACCACATCCAGTTTCCCGAACGGGCAGCCGAACCATCCGGCGAGAAACTCCTTCACCATCGCCTGACGCGAACAGATGAGCGGGATCCCTCTCGCGTCCTTCGGCGAGAGGCGTTTTTTCGCGGCGAGCGGAGAATCCTTCCTGACGGCAAGTCCCCAGTGGTGCGTGTAGGGGAGAGTCAGGTAGTCGAAGCCGTCGTAGCGTCCGGGGCCGATCAGCACGCCAAGGTCGAAGGTCCCCTCGCGCAGATGGGCGACGATGTCCTCGCCGTTGCCCGATGAAACGGAGAAGCAAAGTCTCGGATTCTTGCGGTGAAGCTCGTCCGCCGCGCGGGCCACGAAGCGAAACGCAGGCGTCTCTCCCGCGCCGATGGAGACCGTGCCGACGATTTCATCCAAGTCGGATGCCTTGATCTCGGCCTCCACCCGTTCGGCAAGGTCCACGAGGTCGTCGGCGCGCCGCCTGAGAGCGATGCCTTTCTCTGTCAGCGTGATTCCGCGCGCGCTGCGCTCGAGGAGCTTGTGCCCTAGTTCGTCCTCCAGCGCGGCGAGCTGCGTGGAGAGCGCAGGCTGCGAGACGTGCAGCCGTTCAGCGGCGCGGGTGATGTTCCCCTCGTCCGCCACGGCGAGAAAGTACCTAAGTATCCGTAAGTCCATGCCACATACTATACCATATTCAGGCATAAGTGTAAATTATGGTTTTTGATAAAAAATCTGTATTTGTTATTTCACGCAGAACAGTTTATACTATCCGCGTTTTCTTTTTTCGCCTCAATAGGTCAACAACAAACAAGGAGAATGAAGATGATGAAAGAACTTGCGATAGCAGCCCTGGCCGCTGGTGGAGTCTGCGTTGCGGACGCGACAAGCGCGTCCCTCCCGCTCACGCAGGAGTGGGACAAGACGTTCCCGAAGTCCGACAAGGTGGAACACGCCAAAGTGACATTCAAGAACCGCTTCGGCATCACGCTTGCCGCTGACGTGTACAAGCCGAAGGTGGGGAACGGGGAATGGGGAACGGGGAACGGTAGGGCGGTCGCCCCGCGACCGCCGAAATTCGCGGCCATTGCGGTCTCCGGCCCGTTCGGTGCGGTGAAGGAGCAGTCGAGCGGACTGTACGCGCAGACGCTCGCGGAGCGCGGCTTCCTGACCATTGCCTTTGATCCGTCCTTCACGGGCGAGTCGGGCGGCACGCCGCGCTACGTGGCTTCGCCGGACATCAACACGGAAGACTTCCAGGCGGCGGTGGACTATCTCATCTCGCGCGATGACGTTGACGCCGACAAAATCGGCATTCTCGGAATCTGCGGATGGGGCGGTCTCGCCATCAACGCGGCAGCGGTCGATACCCGCGTCAAGGCGACGGTTGCCTCGACGATGTACGACATGACGCGCGTGACGGCGAACGGCTACTTCGACAAGGAGGACAGCGCGGCGGCGCGCAAGGCGAAGAAGGAGGCGATGAACGCACAGCGTATCAAGGACTTCAAGTCCGGCACTTACGAGCTTGGCGGCGGCGTTCCTGACAAGCTGCCGGACGACGCCCCGCAGTTCGTGAAAGACTACTACGCCTACTACAAGACGCCGCGCGGTTACCATGCGCGCTCGCTCAATTCGAACGGCGGTTGGAACAAGACGTCCGCGCTCTCGTTCATCAACGCGAAGCTGCTCGCCTACGCAGGCGAGATCGAGTGCGCGGTGATGGTACTGCATGGCGAAAAGGCACACAGTCGCTACTTCGGCGAGACCGCTTTCAAGATGCTAAAGGGCGGGAACAAAGAGCTCGTCATCGTTCCGGGAGCGTCGCACTGCGATCTCTACGACGGTGGCGGCAAGGGCGCAATTCCCTTCGACCGTATCGAGGCCTTCTACAGGAAATATCTGAAATAGTTGTTAGACCGACGCCAACACTTCGCACAGAAAAGATCATGAGGATAACTTTGATGATTGCTTTCGCTGCTGGGAGATTAGGAGATTAGGAGTTTCGGAGGAAATCCCAGAAATTCTCCATGCCTCCTAAACTCCAAAACTCCCAGTAGCGAAAGCAAATAAGAGGATCACAAGGAAGTTATAGGCAAGTGGTTAGTGATGAGGTGAAAATGAAGATTGAAGAGTTTAGACGTGTGATGGCGGAGACGGCGTACATTCCCGCTGGGAGTGCGCTCCACAAGACGTTTCACGCGTTTTCGCAGGACGCGTTGAAGATCACGTCGGAGCTGAACGGCGCGTACCATACGCCCGAGGAAGTGCGTGTACTCATGTCGCAGTTGACGGCGAGCGAGATCGACGAGTCGTTCGGTCTCTTCCCGCCGTTCCACACGGACTGCGGAAAGAACACGAAGATCGGCAAGCGCGTGTTCATCAATGCCGGCTGCCAATTTCAGGATCAGGGTGGCATCACAATCGGCGACGATGTGCTGGTTGGACCGCAGACGATCATCGCGACGCTCAACCACGATCCCGATCCCGAAAAACGCGGCGGGATGTTTGCCAAGCCTGTCGTCATCGGCGACAAGGTGTGGCTTGGCGCACGGGTGACGATCTGTCCCGGCGTGACGATTGGCGAAGGCGCGATCGTTGGTGCGGGCTCGGTCGTGACGAAGGACGTGCCGCCGCGCACCGTCGTCGCCGGTGTTCCGGCGAAGGTCATCAAGCAATGCTGACACTTGCGTTTTTTATGGTAAAATACAACCAAGAAAGGAAAACGAAAATGAACAGGAAAGAATTCATCAGGAACATGGGTGCTGTCGTGGGCGTTGCGGTGCTCGGACTGGGCTGTTCGAAAGGGGCGGAGGCAAGTGGAACGGCCACTTCAGAGAAAACAGCCGTATCCGCTGGTAAGGTTGCCGTTGTGTACTTCTCGTGGAGTCCTGACGGCAACACGCGCTTCGCGGCGACGACCATCGCGAAGAAGGCCGGTGCGGCGCTTTTCGAGATCAAGGCCGAGACGCCCTACAACAGCAACTTCAACAAGTGCTGCGACGAGGCGAAGCCGGAATGCTACGGCAAGAAGCTCCGCCCGATCAAGCCGATCGAGGGCCTCGACCTCGCGAAATACGACGTCGTGTTAGTTGGCACGCCTGACTGGTGGGGCACGATGGCGCCGCCCGTTCGCACGTGGGTGACGCAGAACAAAGACGCGCTGAAGGGCAAGACCGTCTGCATCTTCCAGACGCACGGCGGCGGCGGAATGGAGCGCGTCGGCAAGGAGTTTGCTGAGGTGATTGGTGACGCGGCGAAAGTCCTGCCCCCCAAGGCGTTCCCGGGATCGTCCATCAAGTCCGCCACAAAGGCGCTTGAGGCGTTCGTCACGGATCGTCTCGCGGTGAAGTGAATCACGCGGAGGCAGAGGCGCAGAGAACCTGTAAACGTGAGGCGACGAGATGAACAGGAAAGAATTCTTCAAGGCAATGGGCGCGGTCGCGGGTGCGGCGGCGTTTGGTTCGCGGGCGAAGGCGGCATGCCCTGCGCCGTGTGACTGTGGTACGGGCGGCGGGGCGGCGGGGACGCTTCCGGGTCGGGTTCTCGGCTCGGGACGCGCGGCGATGTCCGTATCCACGCTCGGATTCGGCTGCATGGGCCTCACGTACAACCGTTCGCAGCATCCCGACAAGAAGCAGATGTCGAGGCTTCTCGCCCGGGCCGTGGACTGCGGCGTGACGCTGTTCGACACGGCCATCGTGTACGGTCCGCTCGAAAACGAATTGTTTGTGGGCGAGGCCCTCGCGCCGTACAAAGGACGGATCAACATCACGACGAAGTTCGGGCATGAGATCGTGGACGGCAAGGCGACGGGACGCCAGACGAGCCGCCCGGACGTCGTGCGCCGCTACTGCGAGGAATCCCTGCGCCGCCTGCGCCTCGACTCCATCCCGCTTTTCTACCAGCACCGCTTCGACCGCGACACGCCCATCGAGGACGTGGCCGGGTGCATCGCCGACCTGATCCGCGAGGGGAAGGTGCAGCGGTGGGGGCTCTGCGAAGTGTCGGCGGACATCATCCGCCGCGCCCACGCGGTCTGTCCGCTCACGGCGATTCAGAGCGAATACCACCTCATGCACCGCCTGGTGGAGAAGAACGGCGTCCTGGACGTCTGTCGCGAGCTGGGCATCGGATTCGTTCCGTACAGCCCGATCAACCGCGGCTTCCTCGGCGGCGGCATCAACGAGTACACGCAGTTCGACCCGGCGAACGACAATCGCCAGACGCTTCCGCGCTTCCAGCCTGAGGCGCTGCGCCTCAACACGCGCATCGTGAACGTGCTGCAGAGGTTTGGGCGCACGCGCGGCATGACGTCCGCGCAGGTGGCGCTCGCGTGGCTCCTCTCTAAGGCGCCGTTCGTCGTCCCGATTCCCGGCACGACGAAACAGGCGCACCTCTACGAGAACCTGCACACGCTTGACTTCACGCTTTCCGCCGGCGACATCGCCGAACTGGAGCGCGCGGTCGAGACCATTCCCGTCATCGGCGACCGCTACGACGCCGAACAGCAAAAGCGCGTACTTGGGTGAACGCTAAAACTACCTTTGCGAATTTGGCATAAAACAAAGAAACAAGAAAGGAAATAGACAATGAAAGAAATCAAGACAACGGCGGACATCACCAATGCGACGGCGATCGACCTTGGCCCGCTTGCGGAGATCAAGGACTATGTACTTGAGCTTGGCCCAGATGTGAAGATCCCGGGCAAGGTGTTCGGCGGAACTGCAGTCAAGGCTGGCGGCGCGGACTTCTCGCTGCAAGTGTTCGCCCCCGGCACGGAGGGCGGATTCTACCATACGCACAAGGAACACGAAGAGCTGTACTTCTTCCTTTCAGGAGAGGGCGAATATCAGGTCGATGGCACGAACATCCCCGTCAAAGAGGGTTCAGTCGTGCGTGTCTCTCCTGCAGGCAAGCGCGCCGTCCGCAACACGGGTTCGACACCGCTCACAATGCTCTGCGTTCAGTACAGGGCAGCCGCGCCGGGCAGCGTCACGCCAGCCGACGGAACGATTCTCGCCGATCCGGTAAAGTGGTAGTCGAGTCGGACAAGGGCAAAGGCACGAAGGAGGTTAGGAGTTGAAGAAACTCATCATAGGAGGAATGGCAATGGCCTGTGCAATTATGGCAGGTGCGGCGGAACTCACCGCCAAGGAGACGGCAATCGTCGATATCGGCGCGTGGACGGCGCGGGGCGAGCAGGACAGGCTCGGCGCGGCGTTCAAGGCGGGATTCGGCGCGGGGCTTACGCTCAACGAGGCGAAGGAACTTGTCGGGCAGCTCTACGCCTACTGCGGCTTTTCGCGCGCGCTCAACGCGGCGGGGACGCTCATGAAGGTTGCGGACGAAGTCAAGCCGACGGAAGGTTCCGCGGCAGACATGCCGCGCGGCTCGCTCGGCGGCAAAGCGCTGGAGATAGGCACCGTGAACCAGACGAAGCTCTGCGGCGGGCCGGTCAAGGGCGCGCTCTTCGACTTCCATCCGCAGCTCGACGAATACCTGAAGACGCACCTTTTCGGCGACATCTTCGCGCGTGGCAACGTCGACTGGCGCACGCGCGAGATCGTGACGATCGCCGCGCTCGCGGCGCGTCCCGAGACGGAGCCGCAGATGAAGGCGCATATCGCGATCGGAAAGGTGAACGGCGTCACCGACGCTCAGGCGAAAGCGATTGTGCGGCGCGTTCAGGTGGCCGCGACAAGCGCGGCCCTCCCAACTGACTGGTCGCCGATTCCCGTAGGCGAGCCGAACACGGCGTACGCCAAGTACTTCATCGGTAACAGCTACCTCCACAAGCTCACGCTCGACCAGGTTCCGGCGTTCGGCGTCACGTTCGAGCCGGGCTGCCGCAACAACTGGCACATCCACCACGCAAAGACGGGCGGCGGGCAGATGCTCATCGTCACGGCTGGCGAGGGCTTCTACCAGGAATGGGACAAACCGGCGCACCGGCTCAAGAAGGGCGATACGGTGAACATTCCCGCGAATGTCAAGCACTGGCATGGTGCCGCACCCGATTCATGGTTTCAGCACATCGCCCTCGAAGTGCCTGGCATTGAACAGTCCAACGAATGGTGCGAACCGGTGGATGACGCCGCCTACGCCGAGGCGACAAAATAAAACACGAACCATATGTCTTGAGAGGCAATAACAATACCATGCGTGCACGGTGTGGCAAGGTCGCCTCGGCCTTGCCACATATTCTTAACCGTGAGGAGATGCGATTTTGGAAGGGGGATTATTGTCTGCGGAGGGTGAAATGGTTTTTCCGCGATGTGATCAGGCCGAGCTTGGATAGTCGGCTGATTTCCGCCGAAAGCGCGCTGCGCTCGACGCAGAGGAAATCTGCAAGTTGCTGCCGGTCGAAGGGGATGTCGAATTCGTTTGTGCCTTTCTGTTGTGCGAAAGAGCGCAGATAGGCCATCAGCCGGTCTTGCGTGGAGCGGTGTGACAGGATTTCGATCTTGCGGTTCAGCTCGATCGTCTTGACGGCGAGTGCTCGCATCAGGTTGCGGACGAGACGCGCGTGGAATGCGCAGGCGTTCTCGCAAGGCGAAAGGATGCGGTCGGTCTTCACGAGCAGAACGTCGCTGTCCTCATCCGCCTCCACGTCGACGCTCATTGTCTCGGCCCCTGACAACGACTGCGCGGCGGCAACGATTTCCGCCGGGCCGATGCGCTTGATGATGGTGCGGCGTCCTTCAAGGTCGTATGTCGAAACCGAAAGCGCGCCCGAAAGAAGAACGCCGATTCTGTCGGCGCGGTCACCGGTCCTCATCAGCGCCTCGCCTTTCGCAAGGCGCTGGCGTTTCGCGCCGAGGCATGCAAGAAGTGCGGAAAGCCTCTCGATTCCGATTCCGTCGAAGATCGCGGACCGTTTCGCCTGGATCGCAAGATATGTTGTTTCTTGTTGCACGCCGATATTTTACCATAATTGTGTGGCAGTGGAGTATGTTTAGCCACAAAGTACACGTGCACACCTCCGTTTCCCACCCATGCGTTTTGAGATTGGAAACAACCAGAACAACTGGTAAAAACAACTTTGAGAGAGGCGCGCGGGCTAACTCGCCCGCGCATCTCTCCATCTATGGTTGCAAGAATCTTGATATAATTGCATCGTTTTTGATTGGGCTATGGGCGCGGGCGAGTTAGCCCGCGCCCATAAGGCAAGTTGTTTTCAAACAGTTGTTTCCAATTAATGGAAGGGCGGCAGACATTTGTGGCAAATATTTATTCTGTTGGAACTACAACATATTTCACAACCCTGAAATGATATACTGTGCGGCGTCAACACGAAAGTAGGAGGTCAAAACCATGAAAAGAAAGATAGTCGAAATAGACGAAGCCAAATGCACGGGCTGTGGGCTGTGCGCGAACGCATGCCATGAGGGCGCGATTGCGATGGTGGACGGCAAGGCGAAGCTCGTCAAGGACGACTACTGCGACGGCATGGGTGACTGCCTGCCGGAATGTCCCGCCGGTGCGATCAAGATCGTCGAACGCGAGGCGGCGGCATACGACGAAAAGGCCGTGCAGGAACGGAAGACGGCGAAGATACAGGAACAGATGAAGTCCGGCGGAATGGCTCTGCATCCGGAGGGACATACTCCTCCACCAGGCGGCTGCCCCGGCAAGGCAATGCGCACGTTCAACCGTGCGGAGGAAAACGGTAGGGCGGTCGCCCCGCGACCGCCGCTTTCGGCGGCATCATCGATGCCGCCCTGCCAAGGTGGCACCGCAACTCCTCAGTCTCAACTCGCTCAGTGGCCGTGTCAGATTCGTCTTGTGCCGGTCAAGGCCCCGTTCTTTCAGGGAGCGAAACTGCTCATCGCGGCGGACTGCACGGCCTACGCCTACGCGAACTTCCATCAGGAGTTCATGCGCGGCAAGGTGACGATTGTCGGCTGCCCGAAGCTCGATCCGGTTGACTACTCGGAGAAGCTGACGGATATCCTTCGCGAGAACGACATCAAGTCCGTCACCATCGTGCGCATGGAGGTTCCATGCTGCGGCGGGCTTGAGATGGCCGCGAAGAAGGCGTTGCAGGCTTCCGGCAAGTTCATCCCCTGGCAGGTTGTCACCCTCTCGCTCGACGGGCAGGTAATCGATTCGTGAAGAAGACGCCATGAACGAACGCAAGGGAGAGGTTTTCTCGATAGCGGAGGAGAATGCGCCGGTCGAGGGCTGCACGGTCTCGAAGGCCGTTGCCGAAGTCGCTGGGCGTAGAATCTCCCATTTCGCCCTTTCAGCCGGAACGGACATCAGCCCCGAAACATACGACTACCATAAACTCTGGATAGTCATCGACGGCGAGGGAGAGGTTTTAGCCGCAAAGAACGCAAAGATCGCAAAGGGAGATGCTTTCGTCACGCCTGTCGGCCAGCCGTTGGGCGTCAAGACCGAGATGGGCATCGTCTATACGGAAATCGAAACAGGAAAGGAACACAAAATGAAACTGAATCCAGGCGAGGCATTCTCGCTCAAGGACGTCCTTCCCTACGCAGAGGGGCGCATCGTCAACAAGGACATCATCAACGAGCCGAAGTTGAAGTTCGTATTGATGAGTTTCGCCGCCGGTACGGGTTTGAGCGAACACGCCGCGCCAGGCGAAGCGCTGATCTTCGCGCTCGATGGCGAGGGCGTGATTGGCTACGAGGGCAAGGAACACACCATCAAGGCGGGAGAGAATTTTGCGTTCGCCAAGAACGGCGCACATTGGGTCCGCGCCGAAAAGCCGTTCAAGATGG
>CAMKJU010000100.1 GCA_946413265.1 uncultured Lentisphaerota bacterium | reverse complement strand
ACCGACATCGGTATCGATCTCGGCACGGCAAACTCGCTCGTGCACGTGAAGGACCGCGGCATAGTGTTGCGCGAGCCCTCCGTGGTGGCGATCGAGGAAGGCTCTAAGCGCGTGCTGGCCGTCGGCGACGAGGCCAAGCGCATGCTTGGCCGCACGCCGGGGAACATCATGGCAATCCGTCCGATGAAGAGCGGCGTAATCGCCGACTTCGACATCACGGAGGCCATGCTGCGTTATTTCATCAACAAGGTCTGCCCAAAGCGCTTCTGGAGCAAGTACTTCAAGCCGCGCGTCGTGATCGCCGTCCCTGGCGGCATCACCGAAGTCGAAAAGCGCGCGGTCGAGGACGCGGCGCACGCCGCGGGCGTGGGGGAGGTCTACCTGGTCGAGGAGCCGATGGCGGCGGCGATCGGGGTGGGGCTGCCGGTGTCGGAACCGGCCGGCAGCATGATCGTAGACATCGGCGGTGGCACTTGCGAGGTGGCCATCATATCGCTTGGCGGAATCGTGCACCAGCGCAGCGTCCACCAGGCGGGCGACGCGATGGACGCCTGCATCGTGAGCCACATGAGGCGCGTTTACAATCTGCTGATTGGCGAACGTACCGCCGAATCTATAAAGATGACTATCGGATCGGCATTCCCCACTGGTCAGGAACAGACCATGGAGGTGCGCGGCCGAGACATTGTGGCGGGACTGCCGAAGACGATGACCATCACTTCGGAGGAAATCCGCGACGCCCTTACCGAACCCGTCTCGCGCATCGTGGAGACCGTGCGGGACACGCTTGGAAGCTGTGAGCCGGAACTGTCCGCAGACCTTGTCGACCGCGGCATCGTCCTTTCGGGCGGAAGTTCCCTCCTGCGCGGCCTCGACAGGCTGATCTCCCAGGAGACGGGGTTGCCCGTGACATTGGCAGATGATCCCCTCTCTGCCGTGGCTGAAGGTACTGGTGTCGTAGTGAGCGATCTCCTCCCGAAGAACAGGCGTACGTAGTCTGACGCGGTCCTTCCGGCGAACAAGGAAGGATCTTGACTAAGAAAATCGGCATATTTGCTTTCTGCGGCGCGGTTCTCGCGCTGGTCTTGTGGTTTTTCTGCGGTTCATACGTGGCGGCAGAGGCCGTCTACCCCATTGAGAACTGCGCAAACTGGCTCTCGCGCAGCGTGATGCGTCCGATCAAGGCCATGTTCGCCTCCGGCTCCGCGCTTCTGGAGAACGACAGGCTCCGTTCCGAGGTGGCGAACCTTCGCATGGCATGCGCCGAGGCCGACCGTACTGCGGCGGAGAACGCGCGTCTCAGGGGACTGCTGGGGCTTGACGCGCCCGATGCGTCGGCGCGCTTCGGCACGAACGCGTGGATCTGCGCGCCGATAATCTCGCGCGGCGCGGCGTCCGGCAACCCATGCGTCCTGCGCCTTGGTCGCGGGCTGCGCGCGGGCGTGCGGCCCGGCGCGGTCGTCGCCGTGCCGGAAGGCCTTGTGGGGCGCATCGGCAACGTCACGCCAAGCACGAGCGAGCTCAGGCTCATGACGGACCCCTCCATGCGCATCGCCTGCGACGTCGAACTAGACGACGGCTTTGCGCACGGCATACTTTCTGGCCGCGGACTCAGTCCCGTGGCCGCAACGGAGACTTCCCTTCTATACGTCGTTCCACCTCTTCGCCTCCAAAGCGTCGCGCGCCAGTACGAACTGTCGCCCCGTGCGAAAATCATTACCAGCGGCCTGGGGGGTGTGTTCCCCCGCGGGCTGCTTGTCGGCTTCCTCATTGACGGAGCGCACGAGGGCGAGGAGAACCTTGAACAGGAGGGCGACGTCGAGCCGGCCGTCGACTTCCTATCCCTTGAAAACGTGTTCATCCGCCGTGCATACTAGAGCAGTCCAGATTCTCTTTACGCTGATCTGCCTCGTCCTAGCCGCGGCGGCGCAGGAGCTAGTGCCCTCGTTCGGCGGCACCAAGGCGCCCGTGCTTCTTCTCTTCGCCCTCTACACGGCGTTCCGTCCCGCGCGGCGCTGGATGTTCGTTGCGCTGGCCGCGGGCGCGCTGGAGGACGCCCTGAACGCAAGCCCTGTCCCGTGCTGCACGTTTTTCGCTCTGCTCGCCGCAACTGGCGCGCACTTCCTGCGTCCGTTCGCGAACGATTTGTCGCCAGTCTGGACGGGCGTCTGCGCCGCGATGGTGGCCGCGCCAATCCACGAGCTTTGGATATCGACCTGGGGAGTGCTGCCGCCGGGATGCTCCGTCATCGTGCGCTTCTTCGCGAGCGCCCTGCCCGCCGCCGCAGCCGGCGCGCTCATCTTCGCCGTGCTGCCGTCGGCCGAGCACAGAGCGGGGTATGAAGGCCACGTCACGGAAAGGAGGCCGCGATGAAGGTCTCCACGTGGTTCATCATCTCGCTCGGCGCAGTCTACCTGCTCGGCTTCCTCGTGCTGTGCAGCGCGCTCTTCCGCCTGCAGTACGAGGACACGAGCGAATTCAAGGCCGATCTCGCCCTGCAGAACACGCGGCGCATCCGCGTGCCCGGACTGCGCGGACGCATCCTCGACCGCAACGGCGCCATCCTCGCGGAGTGCCGTCCCAGCCACTGCATCCAGTGCAACGTCGAGGAGTTCCAGCGGCGCGGCAGCGCCACCAACACCGTAGCGGCCGTTGAGGAGGCCGTGGACCGCCTTGCGAGCGAACTCAAGCTCGCGCGTCCCGCTAGCCTGACCCATGCCCGGATCGAGCGTCACGTGAAGCTGTCGTCCGCCATGCCGCTCATGCTGTGGGAGGACGTCTCGGACGAGACGTTCGCAAGGTTCGCAGAGCATTCCGACGAGTATCCGGGGTTTGACGTGTCCACGCGGCCTGAGCGCATCTACCCTTGCGGACGCCTTGCAGCGCACATTCTCGGCTACACGGGCCGGAGCCGTCCCGACGACGCCGACAGCGCGCATTTCTTCGAGCACGACATGCGGGGACGCGAAGGCGTGGAGCGGTACTACAACAGGTTCCTCACGGGCGTCGCGGGCGAACGCCGAGTGCGAGTGGACGCGCGCGGGTTCCGTCCCACGAAGCAGCGCGAGGCGATGATGGAGGACGACATGGACGCGGACGTCGCGCCGTCCGCCGGACTCGACCTGCAGCTGACGATCGACAAGGACGTGCAGGCAGTCCTGGAGGCGCAGCTCGACGGACTGACGGGCGCGGGCGTGGTACTCGACCCGCGCGACGGCGCCATCATAGCGATGGCGTCCGCGCCGACCTTCGACCCCAACGACTGCGTGCCGCGCCTCACGCGGGAAGTCTACGCCACGCTCACGAACGCCCCGGCGAAACGTCTCCAGAACCGCGCCATCTCGGAGTCATACGCGCCGGGATCCACGTTCAAGCCCATCACGGCGCTCGCGGCGCTCGCGAACGGCTGGCTGCCAGACGACGAGTACTCATGCCAGGGCGTGTACACGCTGGGCAACCTACGTCTCCACTGCTGGGATCGCTGGGGACACGGTCCCATCACTCTCCGCACGGCCATCGAGAAGAGCTGCAACACATTCTTCTGCAACATCGGCACGGCGATCGGCACGAACGCCGTAATCTCGGCCGCGCGCGCGTTCGGGCTCGGCTCAGTAACGGGCGTCGACCTTGGCGGGGAGACGCCGGGCGTCGTGCCGGACAACGAGTGGAAGCTCTCGAACTTCAACGAGCGCTGGTATCCGGGCGACACCTGCCAGATGTCGATCGGACAGGGCATGCTGCTCGTGACGCCCCTCCAGATGGCCGTCGTGGCCGCCGCGCTCGCGAACGGCGGGAAGATATTCACGCCTTACCTCTTCGCGCGCACGGAGGGCCAGCCGCCGCCAAAGCCCGTCCGGTCCGTCCCGTTCGCCCGCGAATACATCACGCTGGTGCGCGAAGGCATGCGCGACGTGGCCGAACAGGGCACAGGACGCCGCATCCGCACTCGCTGGGAGGAGGCCGAGCCGGGAACTTACAAGAGACGCAGGTTCAACCTGAACGTGACCTGCGCAGGCAAGACGGGCACGGCGGAACTCGGCCGCGGCAGCACCAAGCGCAAAAACACATGGGTGATCGCCTTCGCGCCGTTCGAGAAGCCGACTGTCGCCATGGCGATGATCGTCGAGCGCGGCGAGTCCGGCGGCAGCACCGTGGCCCCGCGCGTCCACGCGGTGTTGGCCCACATGTTCGGGGAAACGGAAGTCGCCGCCGCGCGTCCGCAGGGCGGTATGCTGGAAAGGGGCGACTGACGGGATGAAGGATTTTCTCTCCAAACTCCAGCGTATGGACTGGATCCTCTCCGCCTGCATGATGGCGCTCATCGTGATGGGCGTGGTGTTCATCAACTCCGCAGGATCGGTCCGCCCCACCGACGCGCTGCGCAGTCTTTGGCGCGTGCACGCCTCTACGGCCCTTTTCGGCCTTGCAGTGTACATGGCCTTCGCGGTCCTCGACTACCGGAAGCTGCTGGACTTGGGCGCCCTTCCCGTGTTCGCCCTCTCCTGCGCGATGCTCGTCCTCGTGCTCATCGTAGGCACCGACCGCTTCGGGGGACGGCGCTGGCTGTGGTTCTTCCAGCCCAGCGAGATCGCAAAACTCGCGGTGATCCTCTTCGCCGCGCACGTGTTCGCCGCGCCGGGCCGCAACGATTTCCGCTCGTTCCTCGCAGGTGCGGCCATACTGGGCGGCCCGGCCGTGCTCGTGCTGGCCGAACCGGACCTCGGCACCGCGCTCGTGCTGGTGCCGTCCGTCCTCGCAATCCTCCTCGCCGCGCGCGTGTGGCTCAAGGGACTCGTCACGCTGCTCGCCGTGGGACTGCTCGCCGCCGGTCTCGTGCTGTGGGCCGTGGACCGCGCGGAGCGCGAGCCCGATCCCGACGCACGCGCGAAGATATACCGCTTCGTGCCGCTCCGCGAGCACCAGATCAAGCGACTGCGCGTGTTCCTGTTCCCGGAGTCCGACCGCACGGGAGACGGCTACACCCTGCGTCAGGCGCAGATCGCCGTCGGCTCCGGCGGCATCTGGGGCAAGGGGCTGAAGAAAGGATCGCAGAAGCTCCTCGGCTACCTGCCTTCAACGGTCTCGATGAACGACTTCATCTTCGCCGTCCTCGCGGAGGAGGCCGGCTTCATGGGCGTGCTGCTCATGCTGGCGCTCTTCATGGGAATCCTCGGGCCGGGGCTGCGCATCGCGGTGCGGTGTCCGGACGACCGCGGCCGCCTCGTGGTGATCGGCATCCTCACGCTGATCTTCTGCCACCTGTACGTGAACGTGGCGATGTCCCTGGGTCTCGTGCCGATCACCGGTCTGCCGCTGCCCTTCATCAGCGCCGGACGCACGTTCCTCATCGTCCTCATGGCCGCTCTCGGCATCGTGCAGAGCGTGGCTATCCACCACGCGGAGACGCCCAACGACGACCGGGACGTGGAGCAACCAACTTGAAAAACATTCCAACAAGGAGAAAAAATGCCATCAATCATACAAGCCGTTGTCGATAAGGTCGTGGGCTTCTTCAGGAAGAAGAAGATCAAGCGCGAAATCATCGTCAACATCGAAAAACTAGAGACCCGCGTGGCCGTCCTGGAAAACGGGCGCCTCGAGGAGTACATGATCGAACATCCCGACGAGGAGCGCCTCGTGGGCAGCATCTTCCGCGGCCGCATACAGAACCTGGAGGACGACCTCCAGGCCGCGTTCGTGGACATCGGCCTCAAGAAAAACGCCTTCCTCCACTACTGGGACATGACGCCCGACTTCGAGCAGTTCCTGGACGAGACGGAGGACGACGACGACAAGGCCAAGAACGGCAAGGGCAAGCGCAAGCGCAACAAGCCCGCAAAGCTCTCAAAGGAGGAGATCCACAAGCGCTTCGCCCCCGGCACCGAGATCACGGTCCAGGTCACGAAAGGCCCCATCTCCACAAAGGGTCCGCGCGTGACCACGAATCTCTCCATCCCCGGACGCTACCTCGTCCTGATGGCGCCCGACAAGGACAACACGCGCGGCGTGAGCCGCAAGATCGGCGACGCCGAGGAACGCAAGCGCCTCAAGCGGCTCGTCGACCGCCTGCCCATCCCCGAGGATGTCGGCATCATCGCCCGCACCGCAGGCCTGGGCGCCAAGGGCAGCTCCTTCGCACAGGACCTCCGCAACCTCATCGCGTCCTGGAACGAGCTCCAGAACAACGTCAAGACACGCCGCGCGCCCTGCTGCGTATACCAGGAGCCCGGACTCGTGGAGCGCGTCGTGCGCGACTGGCTCACCGAGGAGATTGACAGCGTCATCATCGACGACGAGAAGGCTTTCGAGGAATTGCGCGAGGTCACGTCCAAGGTCTCCCGTCGCGCCCGCAACAAGCTGCGCCGCTATGACGGTCCGGTGAACGTGTTCGAGTACCTCGGCATCGAGAAGCAGCTCCGCGACGCCTTCAACCGCCAGGTGCGCCTGAAGTCCGGCGGCTACCTCGTGATCGACGAGACCGAGGCCCTCATCGCAGTCGACGTGAACACCGGCCACCACAAGGGCAAGGGCTCGCAGGAGGACGCCATCCTCGAAGTCAACCTCGAGGCCGTCGACGAGGTAGCGCGCCAGCTGCGCCTCCGCAACATCGGCGGACTCGTCGTGCTCGACCTCATCGACATGAAGAGCCGCAAGCACCAGAAGCAGGTGTACCGCGCACTCAAGGAGGCGCTGCGCCGCGACCGTGCCCGCACGAACGTGCTGGAGATCTCGGAGCTCGGCCTCCTCGAAATGAGCCGCCAGCGCCACGAGCAGTCGATTCTCTCCCTGCTCAGCTCCACATGCCCCTGCTGCGGCGGACACGGCGTGATCAAGAGCCCGCTCGCAATCTCCATCGAGATACAGCGCCAGCTCACCAACCTGCTCAGGAAATCCGAGTCCGAAAACAAGCCGTTCGAGCCCAAGATCGTCATCGCCCCGGCCGTCCTGCAGCGTCTCCGCATGGAAGACGCCGACATCCTCAAGGAGATGCAGGACACGTTCAAGACGCCGCTTACGTTCGTCGCCGAACTCCACCGCCACCCAGAGTCGTTCGCCATCCTCGACAAGCAGTCGGGACAGGTCCTCTACTCAGCCGGCGGCAACCGTCCCACGGTCTAACAAAACGAGGAAAACCGCAATGAACAAACTCCACGCCATCCTCCTCGCCACCGTCTGCGCGGGCGCAGCCCAGGCTCAGTTCCTTCAAAGCTTCATGCCGCCAGAGAAATCCGACATCCAGAATGTCGGCAATATCAAGATCGAGGCGAAGCACCTTTCCGCCAACAGGCAGACCGGCGTCCTAGTGGCAACCGGCAACGTAGTGGCCGTCGCCGCGCCCTACCGTCTCCACACGGACGCCGCGCAGCGCGCCGCAGACGGACACTACGCTTTCGCGCCCGGCACGATGATGACCACGTGCTCTAACGACGTGGACCACCTGCACTGGCGACTCACCGGCGAATTCCACTACCTCGAGAACCAAGCCGCAGTCGTCCGCGACGCCTGGGTAACGCTCTTCGACGTGCCCGTTCTCTGGGTGCCGTACTGGTTCTATCCGCTCAACACCAACTACGGCCTGCGCGTCATGCCCGGTTACACATCCAAGTGGGGCGGCTACCTGCTCACCGGCTACGTTTACGACATCTGGAACGAGGGCAAGGGCGAAGGCCCGTCGCTCGGCGGCTCCACCTACGCCGACTTCCGCACCAGGAACGGCGTCGCGCTCGGCCAGACCATCCGCTGGAATCTCGCCGACTACGGCAAGGGCAAGTTCAAAGTCTACCATGCATGGGACATCGACTATGACCGCTACGAAGACCACTGGAGCGACCACAAGCGCAACTACCGCAACTGGGGCAGTGACGTGGACCGCGAGCGCTACGGCCTCAAACTCGAGCACTACGCCGACATCACCGAGCGCGACACGCTCCGCGCACAGGCCACCTACTACTCCGACTCCTGGTTCCGTCGCGACTTCTACCGCAACGAGGAACGCGGCGAGTCCATCCCGATCAACGAAGTCTCATACGAGCACCGTGAACTGAGCTGGGCATCAGGGGTATCCGCCTCCGGTCCGCTCAACGACTTCTACGGCGGCGTGGCGAGACTCCCCGAAGGCTGGATTTCCGTAAGCCCGCAGCCCATCTGGGACCTGCCCGTCAACTACGAGTCGCAGACACGCGCCGGCTACCTGAACCGGAACTACGCCGAATACCGCGGCGCCTCTGAAGACATGTTCCGCTACGTGCCCTACATCGGACCAGACGGACGCGCGGCCGACTACCAGGCCTTCCGCGCCGACACGTCCCACCGCATCACCGCGCCCTTCAAGCTCTGGGACGTCCTGGCCGTTGCGCCGCGCGCCACGTACCACGGAACGTTCTGGAGCGACTCCGGCAGCCGCGCCGCGCTTGCCGAAGGCCGCTCCAAGGCAAGCGGCGACGACCTCTACCGCAACATCGCAGAGTTCGGCCTCACCGCCTCAGCACGCGGCAGCGCCTGGCTTAGCGGTGCCTGGCGCCACACCGTGGAGCCCTATCTCGACTACTCCTACCAGGTCGTCGACACCACATCCACCCGCAAGCGTCGCGCGTACGTGTTCGACGGCTACGACGGCGCCACGGAGTGGCTCGACCAGTTCGGCTTCGAGGGACGCGGCCTGCCGTACAACTGGCACGGCGTCCGCCCCGGCATCCGCAACATCTTCCAGCGCACGGACGAGCACGGCGTCCCGCGAACGGTGTTCGACGCAGACCTCTACGCCGCCATCCCCTTCGCCTCATACAGCCGCTACACGCGCGGCAGCTGGATGAACGGCTACGCGAAGGACAGTGACGACCCTCACTACTCGCACCAGGACGACGTCGTGCCCGGCTTGCGCATGCGCTATGCGCCCACGAAGCGCGTCACCTTCCTCGCGCGCAGCGAATACGACGCCCGCAACGACAAGGCCGCCTACTCCGACATCTTCATGCGCCATCGCATCACCGACAACTTCAGCTGGCATTTGGGCTACATCGGCCGCGACCACCGCACATGGGAGTACGTGCCCTCGATCTACGACCGCTTCAACTGGGCAAAGTCCAGCATCGCACGCATCGGTTTTGAACACGGCATCTGCGACTGGCTCGCCTGGGGTCCGTACCTCCGCTACGACTGCCGACACGGTGAAGTGGATGAAATCGGTGCCTGGGTGGACTTCATGACGGACTGCCTAGCCCTGCGAGTGCAGCTTGAATACGAGAACGACTATCGCCGCATCGACGGATCCCACCACGATGACGACGTGCGTGTGGTGATCTTCATCTACCTCCGCGCGTTCGGTCCGAACTCAATGCTCGACCTCGCCCGCTTCTAGCGCCATCCCGTACCGCAAGAGACTATATATGAAATACCGTGAAACACTTCGCATCGTAGACCCTACGCTCCGGGACGGCGGGCTCGTCAACGACTTCCACTTCACCGACGACTTCGTGCGCGCCCTCTACCGCGCGAACCTCGCCGCAGGCGTAGACTATATGGAAGTGGGCTACCGCGCTTCCAAGAAGATGTTCAATCCGGCAGATTTCGGTCCGTGGAAGTTCTCCGACGACGAGAAAATCCTCGCGACAATCGGGGAACCCGCCCCTGCCATCAAGCTCTCCGTCATGGCGGACGCCGGACGCTGCGACTTCGAGACCGACATCCGCCCGAGGTCCGAAAGCCCCGTCACCCTAGTGCGCGTGGCCACTTACCTCCACCAGATGTCGATCGCGCTTGAGATGATCGAGGATGCGAAATCCAAGGGCTACGAGGTGAGCTGCAACATCATGGCAATCTCCGCCGTGCAGGAAGCCGACCTCCGCAACGCCCTCGACGCGCTCGCAAAGTCGCCCGTCGACACAGTCTACATCGTGGACAGCTTCGGCGCACTCTACCCGGACGACACGCGGCGCCTGATGGACATTTACCTCGACACCGTCGGCGCGGCCGGCAAGGGCATCGGCATGCACGCCCACAACAACCAGCAGCTCGCCTTCGCGAACACCATCCTGGCTGCGGAAGCTGGCGCGGACTGGCTCGACGCCACATACGACGGCATGGGCCGCGGCGCCGGCAACTGTCCGATGGAACACCTCGTCGGCTTCATCCACAACCCGAAGTACAAGCTCCGCCCAGTCATCGATTTCGCCGGACTGGAAATGGAGTCGCTCCGCGCTGCCGGCACGGTGTGGGGGCCGTCCCTCGCATACCTACTGACCGGACAGTTCAACCAGCACCCCCGCGCCGCCATCGCCTACACGAAGGCCGGCCGTTCGGACATCGACAACTTCCTCAACGAAGTCTCCAATACAAACTGACACGCGCCGATGCTCGTATCGTTCGTCATACCCGTCCTAAACTCAGAGAAGACGCTCGCGGAATGCCTCGACGCCATCCGCGCGCAGACGCTCCCTCCTGGGATCGAACGCGAGATCGTGATCGCGGACGCCGGATCCTCTGATCGTACGCTCGACATCGCGCGAGATTACGGTGCGGACGTGATCACCGACAATCCCCTCAAGACCGGCGAGGCCGGCAAGACAGCCGGAATCAAGGCCGCGCATGGGGAGATTATCGCGCTCGTGGACAGCGACAACATCCTCCCCGCCCCCGACTGGCTCGCGCGCATGACGGCCCCATTCGCCGATCCCGAGGTCGTCGCCACGGAACCGATCGCCTACACGGTGCGTCCGCACGACCCAGCCCCGACGCGCTACTTCGCCCTTCTCGGGATGAACGACCCCATCTGCCTCTTCACGCACAACTACGACCGTACCTGCGGCGTCACTGGCACGTGGACCGGCCTCAAGGTTCCGACGGATGACAAGGGCGACTGGCTCAAGCTCACCCTCACGGCGGACGCCCTTCCCACCATCGGCGCAAATGGTTTCGTGTTCCGCCGTTCGCTCCTCGACGGCACGAACTGGGACCCCTACCTCTTCGACATCGACATCCTCTACGAACGCATCCGTCGCGACGGCACCGTACACGTAGCGAAAGTCAAGACGGGCATCGTACATCTCTACTGTGCGCGCCTTGCCGATTTCGTCCGCAAGCAGCGCCGCCGCATCCGCGACTTCCTCTACTTCGCGCAGGAGAAGCAGCGTTCCTATCCCTGGGACCGCCAACGCAAGACGGGCATCATCCTCTTCTGCCTCTCCACAGTCACGCTCATTCCCCTTCTAGTTCAGATGCTCATCGGCTTCTGCCGCAAGCCCGACCGCGCCTGGCTCTACCACGTGCCCGTGTGCTGGATCACGCTCTGGGTCTACGGCTGGGGCGCGCTTGCGAAGCTCTTTGGTCGCAAGCAGTCAATCGCCGACCGCACCACCTGGCAAGCCAGCTAACAAGCTCGTTCAGGATGGCATCGGCTCCTCGGCGATCTGCTTGAGGCAGACGAGTTCCGTACCCTTGAACTGGAACACGATCTGGTGCAGTGTCGTGCCACGCGCGAGCGTCGGCACCGACTTGTCGGCGCGGTACTTCGCGAGCTGGTCGAGGGCTTCCTTGTACTTCGCGGCGAGGTCCGCCTCGGTAGCGTCCGCCTTGGAGAATTTCAGCTCCACGATGTAGCTGTGCGGCACGTCAGCGGAGCGGTAGCGCTCCGGAAAGAGGCAGAAGTCGCAGAAGCCGCGCGAGAGCTCCATTTCGGGGGCCATGAGGTAGAAGTCGAGGTGCCCGAACTCCGCCTGCATGTAGCCCTGGATTCGGTGTTCGCCCTGAATGCCACCGCGAACGGGATTGGTGTCCGCAAAGTCAGCCGCGAGGCGTTCAAGGAACGGACGCCACTCGCCACGGTATGCGAACATGCGGGCGAGGTGTGCCCATTCTTGCCAGTTCGGGGAACGGGAATGTTCGTAACGGCTGCGGAGATAGTCGAACACCTGCCGCTTGACGCAGACGTTCGGTATCTTGAACCAGTCCGCGCCCTCTCGGCGCTCCTTCATCGTGATGATGCCGTAGTAGTAGAAGAGCGAGAGAAAGTTGTCAGGTTCCCTGATCGCGTCGGCATCAAACGACTCCTTGAGCGGGAAGCTGATCTCACCCTCGGCGGCGAGGGCCTCGATCGGGGACATGACGTCCTCCGCCCGTTCCGGGTCGATGCGCCGCTGGATCTCGGCGATCGTCTCGAGCTTGTCGTAGTCGGTCGCGATGTTCCGGTCCACCCAGTCCTTCGGCGGCTTGCCGGTCTTCACGAGCGAGTTGAGGAAGTAGAGCGACATGTCGCTGTTGAATACGGTCTCCTTCCCGCGCTTGTCCTCCGCAAAGCAGTAGCCGTCGTACCACGGCTTGGTGTCGCGCACGAAGTCGGCTGGTTCGCCGAACTTGTACATCCCCGTGCCCTTGAAGTCGGTGTACAGCTTCAGCACATCCTTTTCGGAGAAGCCGACCATCGCGTTGCAGAGCTCGTCCTGCGAGATGTTCGAGGCGATGTTGAACCCGCTCGTGAGGTCGTCCATCGTGACGGGCGAGACGCCCGTCATGAAGATGCGGTCGAAGTCGCCTTTGAACGCCTTGAACCACTCGCGGTAGAAACCCTGCCCGTGCGTGATGGAGCGGTAATCGCTACTCCCCTCGGCGCGGAGCATCGCGTTCGTGAAGTTGTCGTACTCGTCAAGCATTAGGTAGAGGTGGTGGCCAAGGCGCCTTGCGGCGAGCGCGAGCTTTGTGAACTTGTTCGCCGGCGTCGCCGCCAGCACCTCGCCGCAAATTTCCTCGCCGTACGACGCTGCGTAGCGACGTATGAAATCGTCAAGGCATCCGCCGACATAGTTCTCGAACCGCTCCTCCAGCGTGTCGCCCTTCCCCTTGTTCACCTTTGAGAAGTCAAGTGTCAGCACCTGGTAGCGGTTTCTGTTCTCCGTAGGATTCTTCCCGATGTCGAGGTCGCCGAAGAGCGCGTCGAAGTTATCCTTCTCGGCGAGGTCGTAGTAGCAGCGGAGCATGTTCAGGAACAGCGACTTGCCGAACCTTCGCGGACGCACGAAAAAGAGGAACGATCCGCACAATTCCAGCGTGCGTATGTACTCGGACTTGTCAACGAAGTAGAATCCTTCGCTTCTAAGGCGCTTGAAGTCACTCACGCCGTACGGAATCTTTAGATTGTTGTTCATTTACCACCAATTGTACCAAATGACTGCAAGCTTACCTTTTATCTGCTTTTGGAAAAAGTTCTGGCGGCTGCGCGGGCTGCGGAGATGATTTCCCCTTCGCCCGGTATTACGCCACCTTCCATCAACACGCGGCCGTCGCACACCACCGTGTCAACGCACGACGGATTCGCCGCGTAAACAAGGTCGCTCGTGCGGTTGAATCCCGGCACCAGCGGCAGACGGTCCGGATCGAGTATCACGAAATCAGCCGCCGCGCCTACGCGGACTTCGCCCGCGTCGAGGCCAAACGCCTGTGCGCCGCCCCGCGTCGCAAGGCCGTATACCGTCTTGGCCGGAGCACACGTGGGATCGCCGCTCTCTATCTTCGCCGCAAGTGCCGCGCACTTCATTTCCGCGAACATCGAGAGGGAGTTGTTAGAAGAAGCGCCGTCCGTGCCGATTGAAGCGCGGCATCCGCCCTTCTCAACCGCGCGCTTGAACGGGAAGAGCCCCGACACGAGCTTCATGTTCGACTGCTGGTTCTCGCAGATCACCGCGCCCGTGTCCGCGATGATGCGGATGTCGTCATCGGTCAAATGGACGCAATGCGCCATCACGGTCTTGGGACCAAGCAACCCGATGTCGTTCAAGTAGGCGACGGGCGTGCGTCCGCCGTGTTCCTTCATGCACGTCTCAACTTCGAAGCGAGTTTCTGCAACATGCACGTGGATGAAGGTGTCCTCAGCCTTCGCGCGCGCGGCGATGTCGCGCAGGGACTGTTCGCACACGGTGTAGATCGCGTGCGGAGCGAGCGTCGCGAATACGCGGCTGGAAGCGTCACGCGGCAAACCGGATAGCGCAGGCGGTGGCGGCTACCTCTACGTGGTGGCCAAGGACCCCGACGCGGCCGTTCGCATA
>CAMKJU010000099.1 GCA_946413265.1 uncultured Lentisphaerota bacterium | reverse complement strand
CTCGACGGATGAGAACCATCAGATCGGCACGGAATGCAACAAGCCTGATGATTCCGCAGGGACGGGAGATAGTACCTGATGAGCGAGGATTCCTGATGTTGAATCCAAAAATGCCGATGGAAAGCGTGAGGAGGACCATGACGGGCAGGTCTCGCGTGAAGACAAGCGGCGAAACGTCCCTGAATGGCGATATCGTCCCGCTCGTCCCGACGACGGCAAGCGAGTTGAAGAAGTTTGAGCCGATGATGTTGCCGAGGGTCAGTTCGTTCTGTCCGCGTCGGGCGGAGGCGATGGCCGATGCAAGCTCGGGTAGCGAAGTTCCCGCAGCGATGACGGTCAGCCCGATCAGCAATTCCGAGACGCCGAACGAGCGGGCGAGTCCGACCGCCCCCCAGACGAGAATGTGCGACGACGCAACGAGCAGCATCAGCCCGCCCACGAGAACAAGGTAGGGATGGCGACATGAAGGAGCGTCGTCGACAGGAGAGGGGAAAGCAATGCCGCCGACATCAACATTGCTTTTCCCCTTCCTGTCGATGAAGCAGTACGCAGGGAGCAGAACGGCGAACAGCGCAAGGCACAGGAGGCCGTCCATGCGCGAGAACCCTCCGCCCAGGCAGACGAGCAGACCGGAGGCAACGGAGGCGGCCAGCAGCATGGGAACCGCCCCGAACGTGATGACGGGGCGCACCGCGATGGGACGGATCAGCACGGCGATTCCGAGGATGGCGGCGATGTTGAAGATGTTTGAGCCGTAGGCGTTGCCGAGCGAGAGATTGGAGTGGCCGGCTAATCCGGACAGCGCGGAAACGGCGAGTTCTGGGGCGGACGTTCCAAACCCGACGATCACCATCCCGATGATGAACGGTGATACGCCCAGCGCGCGGGCGACGGCCTCGGCACCCTCGACGAAACGGTCGGCGCTCCACGCCAGAACGTAGAGGCCGACGGCAACAAACGCAAGCGCGAGTCCGATTGGGATCTCGGAATACATCAGGTTGCATCCTGCTGCGGTGGCGGATCGGGCGTTTCACCTTCCCGCTGTCCGCGCTTGAACTCAGAGGCGCTTCGCCCGATCGAACGCGCAATCTCGGGAAGTCGCTTCGATCCGAAGATGAGGACGATCACGAGAAGCACGATGGCGATTTGCCAAGGGCCGCAAGCCATTTCACGACTCCTTTTCGTTCGTTTTCACATTCTCTGCGGCAGCCTTCTCTTTTTTGGCCGCATTCTTGTCCAATAAGAAGCCCATTATGAAGAGCGCCAGTACGGAGGCCACAGAGACCCCGACAATGATTAGAATCTTAGTTTGCATTGCTATTCCTTTTTTCTTGATGAAATCACCTGCAGAGCGTGTAGAGGACGCCGGCCACGACGGCGGAGCCGATGACGCCGGAGACGTTCGGCCCCATGGCCTGCATGAGAATGAAATTCGCAGGGTCATCCGCCAATGCCACCTTGTTTGAAACGCGGGCGGCCATCGGAACGGCCGAGACGCCGGCCGATCCGATGAGGGGATTCACCTTTTCCTTCGAAAAGACGTTCATCAGCTTGGCCATCAACACGCCCCCTGCCGTTCCGACGCAGAATGCGCAGAGACCGAGCGCGAGGATTGCAAGCGTCTGCCCGGAAAGGAACTTCTCGCACGCCAGCTTTGAACCGACGGAGAGTCCGAGCATGATCGTCACGATGTTGATGAGCGCATTGGCCATCGTGTCGGCAATCCGGTTCACGGATGTGCCCACTTCCTTTGCGAGGTTGCCGAGCATGAGCGCGCCAATCAATGGGACGGCGGACGGCAGAAGAATCGCGCAGAGCAGAAGCACGATCAGCGGAAAGGCGATTTTCTCGATTTTCGTGACGGCGCGCAGTTGCGGCATCTTGATGAGACGCTCCTCCCGTGTCGTGAGGGCCTTCATGATCGGCGGCTGGATGATTGGCACGAGCGCCATGTAGGAGTATGCGGCGACGGCGATTGCCCCGAGAAGATCGGGGGCCAGGCGTGAGGTGAGCCAGATGGCCGTCGGACCGTCCGCGCCACCGATGATGCCGATTGCGCTTGCCTCTTTCAGGCCAAAACCAAGGTTCGGGAAGAACGCCGAAAGTCCCAGCGCGCCGAACAAGGCAAAGAATATGCCAAGCTGCGCCGCGCCGCCAAGCAGGGCGGACTTGGGGTTGGCGATCAGCGGCCCGAAGTCGGTCATCGCGCCCACGCCCATGAAAATCATGATCGGGAACACGCCCGTGTCGATTCCGAATCGGAAGAAGTAATGGAGAAATCCTCCAGGCTCCACAACGCCTCCCGACATGACGGGAATGCCGCTTGCAAGAAATGATATCACGCCGTCGTGCATCATCGCCGGGGCGGTGATACCGGAAAGCGGACAGTTGGCCAGAAGCCCGCCGAATCCGATGGGCAGCAAGAGCAGCGGTTCAAATCCCTTGACGATGGCAAGATACATAAGCACGAGGCAGACGGGTATCATGATCATCTGCCCAAGTCCATACGGCATGCCGAAAAGCGTATGGACTTCATGCCCTTCCACAAACATTCCATTGTCATCAAAATAGCCGCCGTGCCACTTGCATTCAGCGTCGTAATAGCCGTTTCGGTTGGCAGCACGGGCTTTTTTCTCAGGGCGATCTTCCTCGCGGAACTTTCCCGTGATATAGGCCGGGGCATCCCGATTCATGAATCCAGCGATACCCGTCTCCCCGGCAAGATCGGCGGTCTTGCCCAACATGGTCATCCAGTCTCCGTCTGCTTTTACCGCCCAAGAAGCGGCCGCGACAATCACTATGCAAAGGATCTTTTTCATTTCACACCCTTTTGCCCTGATGCGGCTTCGTGGCTTGCCTTTTTGGTTCACTGCCGGCAACCAGGAAATCAAAGCGGGATACGAACCTGCTTGCCAATTCCGATACGACGATTAGCAAGTACAGGAACGCATACACGATCACCATGCCGGCCACCATCAACACGATGCCTTGTCCCATCATTTCTGTTTCACTCCTCTTCCTTCCGCCGTGCCGGCTTGGAGCGGCTGAAGCACTCCCGCAGATAACCGAGTAGCATCAAGTACGACACCTGTTCGGTTTCATTCGTTGGGACGGTGCGGGCCATCATCGCAGGGCGTGTGTCGCCGCAGGCAAGATCCCTTTTTGCGAAGCCCGCGATCATCACGCAGGCGGCGGCCATGGCGCCGATCAGGCCCAGCAGCCCCAGGCGCCGCAACGTGCGCTTTCGTCGTACCGAGCCGATAAACCGGCCCTTGAATTCGTCGGGGAGGTGGATTTCTGCCTCGTATGCCTTGAAACGTTCGGCAATCGCCGCATCCAGTTCGTCGTCATTCATTGCCTTGTCCTTTCTGGCCTGTCTGCCTAAATCTGTCCGCAAGAATCCGTTTTGCGTTGAAGAGCCGCGATTTGACTGTGCCTGGCGGAATGCCGAGCGCCGCCGCGATCTCCTCGATGGACATCCCCGAGAAATATTTGAGGATGACCGTCTCCCGAATCTGCGGAGGAAGCTGTCGCACCATCTCCCGCATCTCCTCGGCGGCGTCATTGTTTCCGCCAACGGGAATCTGCGGCAAGTCCTGTGGAGATCCGACAAGAACGATGTCCGGCCTGTTCTTGCGCCCTTCCATCCTGTAAAAGTTCAGAAGGATCGTATAAAGCCAGCTGAAGAAATCGCCTGACGGTTTATATTGCCGTATCTTGCCGACCGCCTGTGCAAGCGTCCTGAACACAAGCTCTTCCGCGTCGCCGTTGTTGCGGCACAACAGCGTGGCAGCGGCATAAAGCCTGTCGCCATACTCGGCGACAAGCCTTTCCGCGCCATGTTCGGCGTTTTTCGCAATTTCCTGCCAGACTTCCATTTCTCGTCGGGGCGTACTATGCCCTCAATAAGAAGAGAATGCAGATTCAACGCAAAAGGTTCATTTGCGGCCGGCCAGGGTTTCGGCCATGTTGATGTAGCAGGACCGAATGCGTTCGTAGGCGTTCAAAATGTCAAGTTCGGCGAGAACGCGCACCGGCGAATCCGGGTCGTCGGGGCCGACGCGATCCAGCTGGTTCCGTCTGGCGTCGTGGATGCGTCTGCCAATGTCGTGCGAATTCGCCTGAAGTGCCGCGAGATCGAAACTCGGACGCGGAGACTTGATGTAGCCCGATACCGTTTCCGCAAGCGCAAAGACGATTTCATGGACGCCCAGCATCGTCTGGCACGACTGCGCAGAGAAGTTCTGTCCGCCTTTCCTAAGCCGCCGCGTCGCTTTCAGGATCGCTGCCGCCTCGTCCGAGACGGACTCCAGCTCGTCCGAAAGCCGCAGAAGCCGCCTGACACGGTCGGACACCTCGGTCGGCGCGCGCTTGACCATGATCCTGCCCAGAAACTCCGTGATCTCGCGCTGCACGTTGTCCAGAACGTCCTCGCGATGCAGGATGTGCTCTTCGGCGGAATTGGTCGCCTTCCCCGCCAGCACGTCCTTGATTCCACCCAGGAGTTCAAGGTCGCTGTCCCGCATGAATCCCACCTCGAGAAGCGCCTGGTCGCAGGCAATGACGGGAGAGATGTACGAGGACATCTTCAACGCGCTCAAATGCGGTTTTTCGGACGGCGGAGCCTTTATGACGCGGGAGACGAAACCTGCGAACTGCCGTGAGAACGGCAGGAAGAAGCATGTCGTTATGACGTTGAAAATCGTATGGATCGCCGCCATGGGCGCGGCCATGTGCGGGTACGTCGTCACGCCGTTCGCCGTCACGGCGTCTGCGTAGCGGGGAAAGAAGGATGTCGCCAGCGGAAGAATCACGGGGACGAAGAACGGAATCAGCAGGATCGTGCCCACGACGTTGAAGAGCGTGTGCGCAAGCGCCGTCTGCCGGGCCTCGGCGGAGCCGTTGAACGCGGCGAGCCAGGCGGTCATCGTCGTTCCGATGTTCATCCCGAACACGGTTGCTGCCGCGGCCTCGAAGCTCAGAAGCCCCTGCTGGGCGAGTGTCATCGCAATCGCGGTCGTCGCCGCAGATGACTGGACCACGGCGGTGAAGGCGAGCGAGACAAGAACGCATTTTGCAAGCCCCCAAGCCGTCGTCGCGTCAAGAGACCGGAAGGCTTCGACCACCAGCGGCATGGATCGGACCGGCTCCATTCCCTCTTTCATCCAGTAGAGCCCCATGAAGATGCAGCCGAGTCCCATGAAGGCGAGGCCGAGATTGTGCAGCCGCTCGTTGCGCTGGAAGAAGTACAATGCCGCCCCGGCGAGAACGACGCACAGCCCGAGCATCTTCACGTCCGGCGCGAAGGCGATCAGCCACGCCGTGGCCGTGGTTCCGATGTTCGAGCCGATGATGACATTTATCGCCTGCGACAGGTTCATGAGGCCGGACGAGACGAATCCGACAACCATGACCGTGATGATCGAGGAGGACTGGACGATCATGGTGGTGATCACGCCCGTGCCGACGCCCGCCAGACGGTGCGTGGTCGCAAGGGACATGAAGCGCCTGAGACCGGATCCGCTGACGGCCTGCAATCCCTCCGAAAGATGCTTCATGCCCAGCAGGAACGTGCCCAACCCGCCGCCGACGATGATCAAAATTGAAAACACCTGACTCATGTTCTTCCTTTTTTTTCAAGCCTCTAAATGACAAGCGTAAACGTCGCGCCTTCGCCCGGCCGGGACGTAACCGTGGCCTGCCCGCCGTGCAGCTGCGCGATGTGTTTGACGATGGCAAGTCCAAGCCCCGTGCCGCCAAGGGCCCTGCTGCGGTCCTTGTCGATCCGGTAGAACCGCTCGAAAAGACGCGGCTGGCAGTCTTCTGGGATTCCGATGCCGTGGTCGATGACGCTGATTGCCGCTTTGCCGTCCGCTGCCCGTTCAACGCTGACCTCAACCTCCTTCGAGCCGCTGTAACGTACTGCATTTTGGATGAGGTTGGCGACGGCGGATTCAACCAGCCGCGCGTCGCAAGGACGGGCAAGCGTCTCCGTGTCCTGCATTTTGCGGACGAATGAGAGGGTAACGCCCGCCTTCTTGGCCGCCGGGCGGGCGAGGTTGACCGCAGTCAGCGTGATGTCAGCGACATCACATGGGGCGAATGCAGCGTCATGTTCCGCCTCGGCCTTTTCGAGCCCGGCCAGCGCGAGGATGTCATCGACCAGCGCGACAAGTCGCGAAGAATGGTTTTTGATGACGTTCTGAAGTTCTGAGCGGTCCGCGTCGTCAAGTCGCGCCGCATCGTCGGCAAGCATTTCCGCCGCTCCGAGAATGCCGGTTACCGGGGTCCTGATCTCGTGCGTGACATTGGATATGAAGTTGGTGCGGAAGCGCTCGAGCTTGCGCATTTCCTCCATCATCTTGTCCTGAAGGTCGCGTTCGGCGGAGAGCCGCGAAAGACGGCGTTCATAGCGCCGCGTGAGGAAGAACAGCACGGCGACAATCAAGGCGCCCGTCCCGACGGCGGCGATGAGCCCGCGAACCGCGTCCGCCTTGGCGTCGGTCACCGCCTGGTATGGAACGGCGATGCGCAGCACGTAGTCGCCGATGCGCCGTGCGAAATAGAACATCGAAATGTGAAGCGTCTCTGATTCGCGGATGACGCTGCGGGGCAGGCCGTCTGCGCAGACAGCCTCGAACTCCGTGCGGTCTGCGTGGTTGGGCAGGTCGTTCCCGGCGGAGTCGTAAACCACCTTCCCGTTCAAGTCGATGAGCGAGACGCGCACGTCTTCAGCGATCTTCTCGACGCTCCGCTTGAACCGTGCGGTCTGGTTCCATAAGATGGCGCAGCAGACGATGACGCCGGCAAAGGCAAGCGCCGGTGGGAAGAAGAATGACAAAGTACGTTTCATGGCGTGATCCGATAGCCGATTCCGCGGATTGTCTCGACATGCCCCGCCCACTCTCCCAGCTTGCGGCGAAGCCCGACCATTAGCGTGTCCACGGTGCGGTCCGTGACATCCTTCTCCTCGCGCTGGATGCGTGCGATGATCTGCTGTCGCGTATAGACACGGCCGGGATGCGCGGACAGAATGTCAAGCAGATCGAATTCGCTGCGCGTCAACGACAACATGACACCGTCTACGGATGCTGTTCGCGTGGTTTCGTCAAGGACAAGCAATCCCAGCGTGCGGACCGGTCCCGTCGGCGGTGCAGTACGGCGAAGCGCGGCCTTGACGCGGGCTACGAGAATCGCGTTTGAAAACGGCTTTGTGATATAGTCGTCCGCGCCAAGCTCCAGCCCGCGCACAACGTCTTCCTCGGCGGTACGGGCCGTCAACATGACAATTGGCGTTCCGGACACTGACGGAGTCCGGCGAATTGCACTGCACACAGCCAGTCCGTCCATCCCAGGAAGCATGAGGTCGAGGAGTACAAGAGCGGGCTTTTCCCTCTGGACGAGGGCAAGACCGTCCGAGCCATTCCCCGTTTCGCATATAGAAGTGAACCCCGCGCCCTTGAGCGCGAGACGTATTACCGTTCGGATTCCCGGATCGTCTTCGATGAGAACTATTTTGTCCATGGCAGTATGTATTATCTCACATCCTTGTCAGGATTGTGTGAGAAATCTTCCATAAAACAATTTCCACGAAAGTTAGCCTAGGCTATTGACTGTGCGTGGGGATTATGTTATACTTCGCTAACTTTCTGAGGCACTTTAGGCACATGAGAGAAGAAACGAACAGAATCGACGAGTCGCACCGGAAGGAATTGCTGAAGTTCCTGCTGGTGAAGACGGCGGCCGTGCGGCAGGGCATCAAGCCCGCCGAGCTGCTGCGCGTCAGGCACTGCTATTCCGGCGTGAACGCGGAAGGACTTCGCGTGTGTCTGTACCGCAGCGACATATACTGCATCCTTGGCCTGGACTACGTGGAGCTGAGCGTGCAGGAGGACAGCTCTCTCGTGCTCTTCTACAACCCCCAGACGCTCGCCGCCACGCTCGCCGAGCCTCGCAACGCCAGGTGGCTGGCACGGATGGGATATCCTGCGGACACATTGATGGAAGGGGGCACTGAGGTGCTTCAGGGAATGCTTGCGCACCTCGTGGACCGGGCGGCCGCGTGCGAGCTTCCGCACGAGGTGGGCGTGTTTATCGGCTATCCGCTCAAGGACGTGGCTGGCTTCATGCAAAGGATTCCCGCGACTCCCGTCCACCATGGGGCGTGGCGCGTGTACGGCGGCGCGGACGAATCGCTTCGCCGCATGCGGCTCTACGCCAATGCGGAAGCCGACGCCGCCCAAGTGCTCGACCGCTCGCGCGAAGTCGAAGAATTCATCAACGCGATCTCTGCCAAGAAGGCAAGTTAAGGAAAGGAAAACAAACATGGACAAAGTACACGTAATCTATGGCAGCACCACCGGCATGACCGAGGCTGTCGCGGAAAAGATCGCCAAGGCGCTGGATGCGCAGGCGTTCAACATCAACGCGGGCGACGCGGCGGCGTTCGACGCCGAACTGCTCGTGCTCGGCTCCTCCACGTGGGGCGTCGGCGACCTGCAGGACGACTGGGCCGCGCAGATCGACGCCGTCAAGGCCAACTTCGCCGGGAAGAAGGTCGCGACCTTCGGTCTGGGCGATTCCGTCGGCTTCGCGGATTCCTTCTGCGTGGCGGCCGAGACGCTCGCCACTGCGGCAAAGGACGCCGGCGCAACGCTCGTGGGCGAGGTGCTGAAGCTCGACGACACGAACGAGGCCGACCAGACGGACAGCAAGATCGCCGCGTGGGTCGAGACGCTCAAAGCCGCGCTTTGAGTTGTTATCTATTTCCAGCTTCGGCTTTTCCTTCTTCCCGGGGCTGTCGGGTGCCGATCGTCTGCGGCACCCATTTCTTTTTTCCTATCGCGAAAACAACAGCCAATTCTACCGCAACGTCGATACCGTCGGCGCGGGCGAGAACTTCAAGACGCGCATTGACGTGCTGGAACTCGAAGAAACGCTTGCCGTCGTGCGCGTCCTTAAAGAGGGCTGGGGCGGCAAGATCGACTTCACGGACGTCCTTCTTCTCCTGAAGATCGACGGCGAATGGAAGTGCGTCGCCAAGGCGTACAACCAGAACTCGAACACGATTGAGAAGTAAGGTCGTATCGACCGGGACGATCTACTGCATCGTGGGCAAGATCGCCAATGTCATTGCAGAAGAGGCCGACTCCGGACAAAGTGAGTCATAAGTTTTCGTACCCTATTGACATCCATCCATCATTTTGCTATACTGCTAAATGTCACAAGGCACACCAGATGAAAAGATACGACAGAGAAGCGATAGAGCCCAATGCGGCGTTCTTCAAGGCGCTCGGACACCCGACGCGCCTGTGGATAGTCGAGCAGCTTGCCGACGGCGAACATTGCGTGTGCGAGTTCGTCGAGGCTGTTGGCGATGAGTTCCCGACCATCAGCCGCCACCTCGCCGTCCTCAAGGATGCGGGCGTGGTCGTCGACGAACGGCGGGGGAAGTCGATCTACTACCGATTGTCCTGTCCGTGCGTGGCAACCATGCTGGAGTGCTTGAAGACCAGGAAGCGGTAACAGCTTCTTTTTTAGCCAATCATTTAGCAAACCAACTAAACGACAACAAGAAAGGACCAACAGAAATGCTAGAAGCATTCACTCATTTAGCCGACTGGCTAACCTACAACGTTCTCGGTCTTGCCTCCGAGACGAAACTCGCGGACGCCGTACACTTCTTCATCGAGGACACGTCCAAGATCTTTGCACTGCTCGCCGCGATGATATTCGTCATCGGCTTCCTGCGGGCGGGGCTGGACGCAAATCGGATCCGATCGTTTCTGTCCGGGAAGAGCCGGTTCGTCTGCTATTTCCTCGCTGCAACGCTCGGCGCGGTGACGCCGTTCTGCTCCTGCTCATCGATACCGCTCTTCCTCGGCTTCACGGCGGCGCGGATTCCGCTCGGCATCACGATGGCGTTTCTCATCACATCGCCGTCGGTGAACGAGGCAGCTGTCGCGATGTTCGCAGGGTCGCTCGGTTGGGGGCTCACCTCGCTCTATGTCGGGCTTGGACTCCTCTCCGGCATCGTGGGCGGTATGTTCTTCGACGCAATACGTGCTGAACGCTTTCTGATTGCGCTTGAGCCGCTGTCTGCGCCCTGTAAATGTTCGTGCGGGGGAAAAGGTTGTGCCATGTCAGCCCGCCTTACATTCCGCGAACGCCTCTCGTTCGCCATCGGAGAGACGCGCGACATCTTTCGCCGAATCTGGCTTTGGGTGCTTGTCGGTATCGCACTGGGAGCGGGGTTGCACGGATTCGTGCCGGACGGTTTCATCGCCGCGCATCTTGGCAACGGACAGTGGTGGACAGTTCCCCTCGCCGTCGTAATTGGCATTCCTACATACGCAAACGTGACGTCTGTCATCCCCATAACGGGGGAACTCATCAACAAGGGTCTGCCTGTCGGCACGGCATTCGCGTTCATGCTTTCCACGGCAGCGGCATCCGTCCCTGAGTTCATCATGCTCAAAAAGGTCATGACGGGAAAGCTCCTCGCACTTTTCGCCGCCTACCTGTTCGCGTATTTCGTCATCTGCGGATGGACACTCAACCTCTTTTACTGAAAAAGAAAGGAACAAACCATGAAAGAGCAAACGAAACTTTCCTTCTTCGACCGACACCTCTCCATCTGGGTTGTCCTGTGCATGGCGGTGGGTACCCTTGTCGGGAAATGCCTTCCCGCCGTTCCAGCCGCGTTGGGCCGACTTGAAGTGGCGCACATCTCGCTGCCTATGGCCTTCTTGATTTGGCTGATGATCTTTCCGATGATGCTCAAGGTCGATTTCGCCAGCATCCGAAACGTCGGGCGCGAACCGCGCGGCCTCTTTGTGACGTGGGGCGTGAACTGGATCGTCAAACCGTTTACGATGTTCGCGGTCGCGTGGTTCTTCTTCCACGTTGCGTTCCGCCCATGGATTCCCGCCAACCTTGCAGGCGACTACCTTGCGGGCGCGGTCCTCTTGGGCGCGGCACCCTGCACGGCGATGGTGTTCGTGTGGTCGCAGCTGACGAAAGGCGACGCCGCCTACACCGTCGTGCAAGTGGCGACGAACGACCTCATCATCATTTTCGCCTTTGCCCCGATCGTCAAGTTACTGCTGGGCGTGGGCGGTGTCGCCGTGCCGTGGGGAACGCTTCTCTCCTCTGTGGTGCTGTTCGTCGTGGTGCCGCTTACCCTCGGCGTGGTCGTGCGCCGCACGGTCGTGCGGCGGTACGGCGAAACGTTTTTCCGCGAACGATTTCTACCGAAGTTCTCTCCGCTGACGATGGGTGGGCTCCTTGCGACGCTCATTCTCGTCTTTACGTTCCAGGGATGCGTCATCCTCGACAGCCCGCTTCACATCGCCCTGATTGCCGTGCCGCTCGTGGTGCAGACGTTTCTCGTCTTCTTCCTGACGTGGGCGATCTGCCGCCGACTCGCGCTACCGAGGGAAATCATGGCTCCCGCCGCGATGATCGGGGCGTCCAATTTCTTCGAATTGTCCGTGGCGGTCGCCGTCTCTCTCTTCGGCACGTCCTCGCCCGTCGCGCTTGCGACCGTCGTGGGCGTTCTTGTAGAAGTCCCCGTCATGCTCATCCTCGTCAATATCCTCAATCATGGAAAACACAGATGAAAGGAACAAACAAAATGAACATCAAAATCTATGGCACAGGATGCCCGAAGTGCAAGACACTTGCCGCCAACGTCGCCGCCGCGCTTGCGGAAGCCGGCCTTGCGGCGGAAGTCGAAAAGGTGACGGACATCGACGCAATCGTGGCGCGTGGAATACTCTCGACGCCCGCCCTTGAAATCGACGGCGAGATCGTCGCGTCTGGTCGCGTTCTTTCGCCGGAGGAAGTACGTCGTATCATCAATCCTGAAGCTGCCCAAACAACCACTTCGACGCCAAGGCGCAAAACCTCCGCCTTGCGGCGGATCGCGGGCGCAGCACTTGTCGCATTTGCGCTCGTTGGATTGGCCTGGCCTTTTCTGCGCGGAAACACCGAAAAGCAATCCATTCAGGAAACCGTCCCGCAATCGCGCACCAACGCGACAGTCGTGTACTACTTCCACGGAACCCAACGCTGCATGACCTGCAACAAGATCGAAGAACTTGCGCGTTCCGCCGTCGAGGAAGGGTTCGCGGAAGAGTTGGATGCCGGACGGCTCCGCTTCGAGTCCGTCAATGTCGACGATGCTGCGAACGAACATTTCATCCGCGACTTTCAACTGACGGCGCGAACGGTTGTCGTGGCAAAGGGCAAAGACTACCAGCGCCTCGACAAGACATGGCAGCTCGTCCATGACGAAGACGCATTCAGGAGATACGTGCAGGAGAACACTGCCGCCATGCTTGCAATGGGGGTATCGAGATGACAATCCTTTCCGCGACAGCCGTTGCCGCATACCTCGGCGTCCTCTGCGCCATCAGCCCCTGTCCGCTCGCCACGAACATCGCCGCCGTCGGATTCGTCTCGCGTGGTCTTTCGCCCGTACGGACGCTTCTTGGCGGACTGCTCTACGCCACCGGGCGCGCAGCCGTCTATGTGCTGATTGCCGTTGCGCTCGTCAGCGGCATCGCCGCCGCACCGGAACTCTCGCACGTCCTCCAGAAGCACATGAACCGCGCAATGGGGCCGATTCTCGTCATCGTCGCAACGGTGCTGCTGGGACTGATTCGTCTGCCGTCTTTTGGCACAGGTCGTTTCTCCGCCGTACAGAAGCGCTTAGCGAACAGTGGTTTCACTGGAGCGTTTCTACTTGGCGCGTGTTTTGCACTGGCGTTCTGTCCGACATCCGCCGCTCTTTACTTCGGTTCGCTCATGCCGCTTGCCATCGACCACGGCTCGTCATTATTGCTCCCCTCGATCTTCGGCATCGCATCTGCTCTCCCCGTGGTGGCGACCGCAGTGCTGATCGCAGCCGGCATGCGGAAAGTTGGCGCACTATTCGGACGCATTACCGCACTTGAAAAATGGCTCCGCCTTGTAACCGGCGTCGTTTTCCTTGTCGTTGGCGTAGGATTGACGCTTAAGGCCATTTTATAGCAACGATTGATTACCTTTCGATAGGATCGTAGTCGATTTTCGATTCCTCATCTGTTGCTTCAAGTTTCATGATGACGGGGCGGAGTCCGTCGTTGCAGCTCACGATTGCGACGCCGGGTTTCTTGATCCAGTCGCCGTAGTAGAAGAGCGACTTGTGCGCGTCTCGCGCGGCGATTCCCTCTACACAACAAGTTCATAAACCCACATCTACTCTGTCTTGGATTCCTGTTCCAACTCTCGCTTCTCAAACATCAAAGCGAAAGATACCACGAGAAGGACGCAAGAACACCATATCGCCCGGATTCCGAGCTTCGGCACGGCAAGCGAACCAAGAGTAGCACCGAGTGCGAACAGCGCGATGATGCCAAGGTAACGTTCCGCTCGGAGCCACGCCCGCCTACCGCCGCCGGACAGGGCACGGCCGCCCCATTCTGCGAACGAACGGAGGTTCCCGATGCACATCGTGCTGGAGTAGACATTGCCATGTATCTTGCGAAACGCCTGCACCTGCATCGCGCATGTAAACGAAACGATGGCGTTGGCCGCGAAGTCGAAACCGGACGGGATGAAACCAACTACGAACAGAAGCACAACTTCGACGATAAGAACTTCCTGCCGCCAATGCAAAGTAACCGAACGACGACGCAGTAAAAATGCCGCGAGCACCCCCAACATGAACGCCGTCACAGGCAGAAGATAGTGTATCGCCCCTGCAATGTCAAGTGCAAACACCTTTGTGCCGAAAAGGACGATGTTTCCCGTCTGCGCATTTGCGAACACATGTCCACGAGCAAGAAACGAGTAGGCGTCTTGAAACCCGCCGGACAGGGCGAGAAACGCCGCTACGCGCCATGCGTCCGAGGCGTGCGTCCTCTTCATCCCCATCAACCACCCCTTGTGAGTATTGTGAATCATGCCAATGCCCTATTTTCGATTGGTTGGTGTCGATCTTCGATTCTTCGTCAGTCGCTTCAAGTTCCTTCTTCGTCGCACGGAATGGGCAGACCGAGATGAGTGAAGAAATCGGCACCCCACTTGTCCATCTCGTGTACAATCGGGATCGTTGCCTTGCCGAGGTCGGTGAGCGCGTACTCCGTCTTGGGCGGGACAACGGGATAGACCTTGCGTGAGATGATGCCGTCTGCCTCCATCTCGCGGAGCTGCT
>CAMKJU010000098.1 GCA_946413265.1 uncultured Lentisphaerota bacterium | reverse complement strand
ACTCCGACGATGGCCTGAGCACATCCTTGCAAGCCTCGACGTTGAGGGACGCAAAGACGTACTGATTGGATTCCGTTACGATTTCCGGCACAGTCCCCCGGTCCCTACGCCAATCCGTGAAAAGCTCGAGATCGAGCTTCATGATGGAGAAGTCCGGAACGGGCAGCCCAAGCTGCCTTGCCAAGCGGGCGCAAATCCATTCTGAAATGACGGAACGGAGTCCGGTGTGGCTCCCCTTGCACCACCGAACCCGACCCATTCCATCCTTGCAAAGATACGGTCTTGAAACACCTTGCTCGGAAACTTTCAATATGGACGTTACTTTCTCCATGGCGCACAGTATATCACAATCTAGGAGTGCTGGGTGCCGGTGACGGAAAAATCCATCTTATTATCGACTTGTCGATGTCGCGCCTCTTCACCTCCACGACGCAGATCATCCCCTGCGACTGGATAATTTCACCTATTTGCGTTTTTGCGTTTAGGTGAAAGCGCAGCTTGTACTAGCGCAGGAGGATGGTCATGGATTCCGATGGGCCCTGCGCGACGAGCGCGTAGTTACGCGCGACGACCGTGCCCGACGAATCGTAGGCGATGAACGCGACGCAGTTCGGCTCGCCCAGCGCCGCCGTGCACGCGCCCGACGGTATCGCCGCATGGAACGCACGATTTTCGTCAAGCGCCTGGCGGTCCACCACGCGCACGCCGTTCACGAAGCACGAGATGGTCGCCACCGTCGATCCGCCGACGGTGAAATCGACGTTGAGCCTGCGTCCCTTGGGAATGTTGCCTCGCCGATTGAGGTTCGAGAACGTGATCGGCAGCGTGTCCGCATCAGGCGTGTACGGATTCGTGGACGTGCTGACCCGCAGGCTCGCCATCAGCGTCGGCACGTCCGCAAACTGCTGGTCGAGCCACGCAAGACGCTGCGTGAGATACGTCCTAAGGCGCGCAACATCCGCCGCGAAGCTCTCTGCGCCGAGATTGTATTTCTTGTCGTGGACGGGATCCCACCTCGCGGAATTCGCACGACATGCCTCGTTCAGGTAGTTTGTCGCCTGGTCGATGAGCCCGCCCTCGGCGATGCAGGATGCGAACCGGCCACGAACCTGCCAGTAGCGCACAAAGAGCCGCGTGCAGAACTCGGGGTTGTCGGACCACTCCTTGAAGAACGCCTGCTGCGGCACGCCGCGGTCCTGGCACTTCCACTCCTCGGCATTTGTGCTCACGCGCACGCTCCCTACGCCCCAGTCGAAGTCCCACACCGGACCGAACGCGAACTTCTCGCCCTGTCCCTTGTAGCCGTAGCGGCTCTTGTAAACGGCGTCGTTGTTGCCGAAGAGCTCCATCGCAAGCCAGTAGTTCACCATCGACTCGAAGTCGCAGTACGCACCGATGTACTTGCCCTCCGTGGAATAGCCGTCGATGGACGTGCAGGCGTCCCAGTAGTTCTGGAGGAACGTCTGGCAGTAGCCGAACATCTCGGGATTCGTGCGCAGGTACTCGGGGTTCTTCAGCATCGTCTTGAGCGCGAGACGTCCGCTCGTCGTGGTGAACTTCGACGTCTCGTCGTACTCGTTCGAGAACTCGAAGAGGTAGCCGCCGGTGATGTCGTTCGTGAACTTCTTGAGGAGCGCGGACGGCTGTCCGGTGAGCGTAACGCCGTTCGTGACGAACGTGAAGGAGTCGGACGTGACCCACGAAAGATTCTGCTCCAGCTGCGTCGCAAGCGCGTCCTCCTGCGCGGACGTGAGGCCGTGCGCCTTCGCGAACGCCTCCGCGATGTCACCCGCGTCCCCTTCCCAGTCATGCACATTGACACGCTCCTTGGCGATCCTGATGTGCTCGCAGAACTGGTACGTGCCCTGCCACGTGCCGTTGAGGACACACTCAACCCACGTTGATTTCATTCCCAGTGAACCGATGTCGTTCGCGAAGTCGTAGGCGAGCTTGTTGCGTAGCATCGACTGGTCGTTGTAGTTCGCGAGCAGCACCCAGTGCTTCGACTTCGGGATACCGAACATCTCCGCCTTCTTGCCGAGCTTGATCTTCCACGGCTTCTTCGGATAGCTCGACGTGGTGTTGCCGCGTACCTTGATCTCCATCGCGCCGTCGTAGAACGACTTCCATTCATCGTTACCCTGCGCGAACAGCCACCCGTCATGCGTCTCCTTTTTCGCGCTCGGCGTCGCCCCGTCGTCCGTCGTGAGGTAGAGGACCGGCAGCTTCGAGAAGAAGAACTCCTTCTGCAGCACCGTCGCGCCGTCTTCGCCGTATGCGGTGAACATGAACCAGTGGTCGTAATCGGCAGCGGTCGGCGTGTAGGACGCATCGTCCCCGACAAAACCCGCCTCGTATTTCTTCGCCGTCGAGCCGCGCCGCCACGCAAAGCCGCGTGCCGACGAGAATCCGAGGAACGTACCGACCGTAGCCGTAATCGGCTTGCCGACGCGCGGACGCGTTGTGTCCAATTCGACGGAAGTCTCGATGTTGCCGCCCATGAGCGTGACCGCGCCACCATCTCCGAACTGGACCGTCATATCCTTCACAGTACCTCTATCGTCACCTTTTGTGAGCGACGCCGTACCATCGACGATCGCGATGTCGCCCGCCGCACCGGGAACGCTCCCCGCCGCGACGCCGTTGGTCGTCCAGTTCGCCGCGTCGCCCCAGTCGCCCGACGCGCCGCCCACCCACTGGAACACGCGCATCACCGCACCGTCGTCCTCGCGTCCAGAGAAGTCGGAGAAGCGTCCGTTGCCCGTGAAGGAGACCGAGGAAACGCCGCCTCCGGCCTGCGGCGCGGTGGTGCGGAACCACGCCGTTCCAACGGTGTTCGTGAGCCTCACCCAGTCGTCGTTCTTCTTGACGAGATAGCTCACGAGCCGTATGCCGTCGACCGTGCGCAGTTCGATGCGACCGTCAACCCACACGCCATCCGACGGCGCAACCCCGTCGCCGGAAAGCGCGATCCATCCGCCGGAGGTATAGCCGAAGTAGCCCGGATCGCCGTTGTCAAGCAGTGCGGGGACGAATCCGGCCGCCCCGTCAAAGTCGTACTCCCCAAGCGGCTCAAGCTCTTCCGGACACAGCGAGACGTCGATGCGCTCCACGTCGCGTCCGTTCGGCGGGGCAACGGGCGCGAAGGCGATCTCCTCCTCCATGTCCGGCGATATGGCGATTCCGTTGCGCACGCCGTCGAACACGTTGGTCGCGACGACGGACGCCGCTTGCCATTCGCCCCCGACGCCCGGTCCAAGCGCCTGACCATTGGCGTACCCGTCAAGCGAGAACCCGAACCATCCCGACTCTGCTGCATTCGCGCAGAGCGCAAACGCCGACGCGCAGACAAGAACACAAGTCCGCATGACCGGCCCCACTATCGGACAAGAACGGTAACGCCGGTGGAAGAAAGACGAAGCCCGCCCTCGCTACGCGAGAGGCCTCTGAATGTCGTGCGCGTCTCCGCGTCCAACTTGAACTTGACCGTGCCGGACGGCGGCGTATCCCAGGCGATAACGTACTGCTTGTTCCTGCGAAGCGTCTTCAGGTCGTCGCGTCCCGAAAGATCAATCGTGACCTCGGCGTTTTCGGCGAACTTCACGGCGGCCGCGCCGGACGTGGACGTTGACAACCACGTGCCCGTCTTCCCCGAGAGGTCGATCGTCGAGCCGTTCTGCATCGTGCAGCCGTAGAAGCCGCTCTCCACGGGCGTGAACGTGCCATAGACGTTCAGCGCTCCTGTCCCGGAGTTGTCGGTCCCGGCATACAGCGCCTCGTAGTCGCGGACGTTCATCGTTGACATTGAAGGCAGGTTGATTGCGCACTCCATGCGCATCGTTGCCGCCGTTGCGTCGATGGTGCCCTTGTAGTTCTGCGTCATGAAGGTTCCGCCTGAAACGACAAACGTGCCGTTGGATATCGTGGCCACGGACGTGGCACCGTCAACGTCGGTGCCCACAATGAACTTGGTTGCATTCGCGAGGTTCACCGAAAGCGTATTCCCGCCAAGGTCAAGCAAGCGGCCGCTCCACAGACGCAGATTGCCGTTTCCGGTCGTCTGGAACGTGGAGTTGGAGAGCAGCAACGTATCGCCGATGATCGCACCGCCACCGTATCTGGAGATGTCTTCCGAGAACGCCGACGAGATCGTGCCGTTGGCGAGAACAATCCCGTAGATGGTGTACCAGACCTGCCCCCCGAGGTCCAGTGTCGCATTGCGCACAAGGATCTCATTGCCACTCGCACCCATCGTCGCCTGCTGGGTGGCGTTGAGGGAGACGTATGTCACGCCTTCAAGCAGCTCGTTGCCGCCGGTGTACGTGCACCCTTTCCCTGCGGTGAACCTGCCCGTCCCCATCTTGACGAACTTGACGTTGCCGGCGATCGCGACCTTCGTGTTCGCCGTCTCCGTCACGTTGCTGACGCACAGCGTGGAACGCGTCCCGGAGTTGTCGTTCCTGATCGTGCCGTTGTTCGGCGATTCAAGACCGGCGACGGTCAGGTTGTGCCCGTCGAGGTTCACCGACGCGTTCGACGCGAAGAAAACCGTCGTGCCGAGTCCGCGCCAGTCGCTGTCCATCGCAAGAGTGGAATTCGCAATGGCGAGGCTGAAGTACGTGAGCGTCTGCCCCAGGGGGACGTTGAACGTCGTCGTGCCGGACACCGTAATCGCCGTGTTCGCGTCGGGAATCCTGCCGTCAAGCACCGTGCCGGAGTAGTTGCGGCACTCCCAGTTGAGCGGATCGGAAACGTTGTTCCTGTCGCCGCCGCCAAGCCACGTTGCCGTGAACACGATCGACGGGTCGGGCGTGAAGAGAATCTGCGTCCCGTCTTGCGAAAGCTCCGGCACGCCTCTCGGGAAAGTCACGCAGTCAGTAACCGTCTTTCCGGCGGGAAGCGTGATGCCACCCGTGGCCGTGAAAAGGGCATCGCCTGCGGTAAGCGTCACGCCCGTCAGGTCGAGCGCAAGCTTTCCTCCGAGTTCAAACGCCACCGGCCCCGCGACCGTGACACCGGTCGGCGTTGTAAGCGTCACGCCGCTGCCGATGTTCAGTCCGCCGAGGCCGGACATCGTCTTGAGCGCGGCCGAGCCGTAGGCGAACGTGACGCCCGCCTTGCCGTCGCCGCGTCCACAGTCGAGCGTAATCGAATCGGCCTGCGGCACCGCGTTGAACGTCAGCGTCGGGTTGTCGCCCACGATGGAGAATATGGGATTGCCGAACTTGCCCGTGCCCATCTGCATGCTCCAGTTCAGGCTGCCGTCGAGCGGACGGAACGGAAGCGCATAGATGTTGTACGCCGAGTAGCCGTTGCCGTTATAATTTACCGGCGCGGTCTGATAGCTCGATGTGGACGCGTAACCACCCGAAGTGGTGAAATACGGATTCGGCCATCCAAGCGACCACTGGTCGCGGAGCGCGTACCCCGCCACGTCGTCGCCGTTGTTCGTGAAGTCGCAGAGAATCGCATCTGCGGCGTCCTTGCCGCGCAGGTCTATCTTGAGATCCGTCACGTTCCCCTCGCCGTCCGTCGTGACGATGTGCTCCCAGGAAGACATGGAACGCGCATACGGCCCCCATGCTCCAAGCCCCTTCACGCTGATGTACATGTCGCGGAGGGCTTCAAGCGAGCAGCCGGCGAAGACTGTTCGGCTTGAAGTCTGGAGATAGGCTCCGCCGTCCGTGTGGCGGTACACCGGCGTGTCCTCCCACACTTCGACCGACGAGATGTAAGTCGTCGCGGAGGAAGTACTTGCGCAGAGAACGAATCCATCGCCCGTGAATTGTGTGCGGATGTCGCTTTTACCCGCCAAGGAGACGCAACGGTATCCGTCAAGCGTCGAAGAGGTTCCGTCCGGACCGTAGTGCGCCGTAAGCGAATGCCAGGCATTGCGGGACACAAGACGGAACGCATTCCAACCATTGGTCTTTTGTTTTCCGGCGGTACCAACGGTGTTCTGATTCTCCTCGGCCGAAGTCCCGAACAACCCCTCTCCTCCTTGAATGAGATTATTTCCAGACACATACCAGATTCCATTGCCTATGCCAGTGTACTCGCCGCTCACAAGCGTGTTAAGAGTATTTGCAGTTCCCGGATAGTAGAACCTGATTCGCATCGACCAGCTCTTGTCGTGGACGATGCCGGAGGGAAGCGGAACCTTGAGGTGCGCGCCCTTGGGAATCGAAAGCGCGTAGTCGCCTTCGGGAAGCCCCGTGTTGACGACGGTGATCGAGCCAAGCGTACCGTCCGTCACTTCGGTCGATGCAGTCGTTCCCGTGCAGGGAATCGCCACGAGGGTGCCGACCGTCGGTGCGAGAATCGCCGCGCTCGTCGGATTCGACGGATCGTAGTTGTCGAAGTCCCACTTCGCGACGAGACCGGCCAGCGACGGAGAAGCCGCCGCCACGCAGATTGCCGCGAGTGTCATCAGTTTTCTAGCGTTCATTCTTGGTTTGTCCTTTTGACGGTAAATCTTAAACGATGCTATTTTACCCCCCCCCTGTCGGTTTTGTCAATTAGAAAATCTGGATATTTTGGAAATTTGCGGTTGATTCATGGCATGGGCGTTACGGTCGTGCGGGCCAGGTGAATGACCAGTCCGTTGGATGGCACCAGGTTTTCACACCTTCCCGACAGTGCATGCAGCGCACCCCTCACCCCGACACCACGGACGCTCTCCACGGCGGTTTCAAGCCATCCCGACGCCTCGCCGTCCATCCGGTACTGAACACGCGTTCCCGACGCGCCGTGCGCGAACTCGATCTCCACGTCCACCGGCACATCGACTTTCGCCCGCAAGCCGGGAATGCGCCGCCAGACGCCCGCGCCATCTCCCCCCTTCACGAGTCCCCAGTAGTTCGTCGCGCCGCCCTCCCACACCGCCGTCACGGCCGCAAGCGCATCGGCGGGCGCAAGCGGCGGCTCGATAAGAGGCGGGAACTCCATTCTCGCCGAAATCACCACGTTCGTCTCCAAGACAGCCACCGTCCTCTCCGCGGCGAAGTCCAGCATCGCATTGTCATCGCGCCCGCGCACCGCACCCTGCGAAAACTCGCCGTCCTGCGGATTGCGCCAGTCGCCGCCGAACTTGGACGACGCATTCGGCCATCCCTCCGCCACGCCCCCGTCGAACCAGCCGCGTACCTTCCCGGTGCGGCGCGGCTTCCAGTTCGACGCCGGCTTCTTCGGCAGCCCCATCGCCGCAAGGATCGTGTCGCGGTAGATGCGCGCGGAGAAGTCGTTGCAGTGGTTGACGTTATTGCCGGTCATGTCGCGGAAGCGCTTTTTCGCGAGGACGGCGGCGTGCATCGTGTTCACGTTCGCGCAGCCGATTCGCGAAAACCCGGCGGCGCGGAACTTCGCCACGAGCGCGACAAGCGCCTGCTCGTACTGCGGGAAGAGCGTACCGCGCGAGACGAAGCTCGTCGCCTCCAGATTCGGCACCATCGGCGACACCAACATCACGGCGGCATTCGGAAGCGCCGCGTGTATCGCGTTCACCATCGCCTCGTGCTTGGCGGAGTAGTCGGCGGCGGAAAGCGTGTCGTTCATGCCGAACGCGATCAGCACGAAGTCCGGCGCGTGAGCGATCACGCGTTCCTGCACGTTGTCGAGTCCCCATTGCGTGTTCTTGCCGCCAACGGCCGTGTTCACGTATTCAAGGCCGACGTTGCCCGTTGCCTCCACGATCCCGTCATGTACCTGCTTCGGCCAGCCGGGGATGTAGGGCTCGCAACCAATCGCGCCGGACGAATTGGCCGCAGTCGTGATTGAGTCGCCGTAGAACAGCGTCTTCCCGCCCTGGCGCATGGCGAACACCTCGAGCATGGGTGCGAACGCGGCGGAATCGTCACGCGGCGCGGGGCCTTCCCACGAATCGGAATGGCGGTACGTCACGCACACCTGATGGAGCGAGATCGTGGAGCCCTCCGAAAAGAACACGTACGCCTTGCCGGACAGGTTGCACGCGAAGCGTCCGCTCGACGGATACCACTCCGCCTCCGTGTAGTAGGGCATCCTGGTGCCAGAGGTCGGGCGAATCGTGTGCGACTCGCGGTCGAACGTCCAGTCCACGCCCTCCACGTAGTTCGTCTTAAGGTCGAAACTCGTCACGGAGAGGATCTCGTCCGCCTTGTACATGAGCGGCGCCGCATCGTCTGTACCCATGAAGAGCACGGTCTCGTTCGTCATCACGCTGTCGGAAAAAAGCGGCGGCACGCGCGAATCCATGGCGATGGCGACGAACGCCGTCATCGCCATGACCGCCGCTATCAGGACTCTTTTCATCTTTGCTGCGCTCAGCGGACGATAATCATCATGCCGCCAACAGCGTAAAGTCCGTCGTCCTTCACCCGGAGCGCACGTCCCATGGCTTTGGAGGCGGCATCCAGCCTGAACGCCACGTCAGACGGCGTGTTGCCAGCGCCCCAATCGACGATCTTGCCCTTGAACGTCGGACGCGTGGAAACGTCCACAGTGATTGTCGCGCCAGACGCAAACGTCACATGGTTGGCGCCGCTCGTGAACGCAGACGTGGTTGACCACGCGCCGTTGCGTCCGTTTAGGTCGAGCGTTGCGCCATCTTGGAGCGTGCAGCCGTAGAAGTAATCGGTGGCGGGTGTGAAGCGCCCATAGACGTTCATCGCGGCGGTGCCGTTGTTGGAATCCGTCGTGCACGCGGCGTAGTAGTCGTCCACGTCGAGCTGCCCGCCAATATTGAGCGCACTTTCCGCCCGTAGCGTCGCGCCGCACATCTTCACTGTGTTGGTCGTTTGCCAGCAACCGTTACCTTTCGTCCAAAACACGCCGTTGGTAATGATCACCGAATCTTGGAAGTACAACGTCTTGCCCATGGTATCGACGGAGAGGGTGTGCGTGTCCAGATTCCACATGTCTGTCGTGCCATTGTACACGACTGTATTGAACGCCGTCTCAATGGTCGAATCTGCGGTGAGCGTCAAATGTCCGAGGCTTCCATCGCTTCTGGTCCCGTTTATCGTTTGTCCGTAGCCGCCGTTGCGCAGCGTGCCGCCGTTCAGGCACATGTTGTAGATGCGGTAGTCGACGTTCCCCTTGAAGTCGAACACGGCCGCCGGCCCGCCGGCACCAGTCCCGACGACGATGTCGGAGCCGCTTGCTCCCAGAAAATGCTTTCCCGCGGCGTATGGAGCGTAGCCGCTGGCGTCGCGACTCATCGTATCCAGCACGCCGGCCTCGATGCGCGTACCGCCGGTGTAAGTCTGCCCGGCGCGGTTCATCGTAAGCGTACCCGCACCTTCCTTGACGAGCGCAAGCGTGCCAGAAAGCGCGAGCGAATCGGCCACGACCGTGCGGCCTTCCGCGACGTCAACATGCAGACGGCCGACATCCGCATCATCCGCTACCGGTCCGGCCACAAGATCAACATCCGTGGTGCTGACGAGGAAATCACCGGTCACGCGGTCGTACAGCCCCGCCTTTTTGTTCTTGCGCATCGGCACGAGGTCGCGCTTCAAATCCCCGGCCTTCGTGATTTTGAACGAGTGCAGACTGTAACTACTGGGACGGTCGCCTGCTGCAACATTGAACAGCAAAAGCTCCGAGTTGCCCCCGTTTGTCAGATTGTTGCTGTTGTAGGCGGTTTCACTCTGCGCCACACCGCCAACCACGGCGGCGATTTTCATGATTCCATTGTTTCCGCCTGCGCCATCAGGGGTCAGCGAAAGGCGATAGCGCGATCCTACCGTCACCGGTGGCCTGGATTTGTCGTCGCCGAAAAAACGTAACAGACCGCCAACGACCGTCAACATATATCGCCGTCCACTCCACTTGTCGCATCCGAAAAGCACCATGTTTTCATTGGCGCCGGTCAAAGTGAAGTCGATTTCAACGGCAGTGTCGGTGGAAGGCACGATGCCAGTGCGGACAACCTGCTGTGCGGTGGATTCAACGTATTTCAGAGGGACATCCCCCAAGTCCGTGACGGTACCCATGCCACGCAGATCGCACAACCGGAGGTTGTGGCCCGCGAGATCCACCGTGCCGTCGATGCGGAGCGTGGGGAAACGCCGCCAGTCGGCATCCGCCGTGAGCGTGCAGTCGCCGTCAATCGCCATGCACACCGTATCCGCGACGGTTCCCGTGAAATCGGCAAGCGCGGCTTCGCTCGCAGCCTCGATGCGAAGACCTCCCGGCCCGGCGATGAAAGGAGTCGTCGACCCGCTCACATGGAAGGTGCCGTCGATCCGGTTGAACAGTCCGACTGCGCCAGTCGCGGCTTCGCGCGCCGGCACGAAGTCGAAGAGCATGACGTTCTCATGCCACACCTTAAAGGAATGAATCTTGAACCTGCCGGGTTGGGTGCCAATGCCGCAACAGCAAATCGCGAGCGGTAGGTTGCTGCCGGACATATTCACGCCTGACTTGGAACTGACATTCTGGCCGGTTTCATCGTTTTGGAGAGTCGCGGTGCCGGAATCCACGATGAAGCGATAGCGCGTCCCCGGGCTGATCGTCCCGTTTTGAATGTTGAACAGACCATACCACGTACCGCTTGTTGCAAACGCGAGAAAACCAGAAGCACCCCATTTTGTGCCGAAGAGCGTACCCGTATTCGTATCCATAGGCGTGAACACGACATCGACCTTCGTGTTGGCATCCGGTCTGAGATCCGTCACGATGCCCTGTTGACCGTTCGCTTCTATGTATTCGAGAAATTCGTACTGCTGCGATTCAACGATGCCACCCGTTCCGGCGAGCGCGGAGACGCGCAACGTGTAGCCGTTGAGGTTGAGCGTCACGCCTTCCGCGATCGTCACAACCCCTTGGTCGCGCCAGTCGGTGTCTTCCGTCAGCGTGGTGTTTTCGGATATGGTTTTATCCGCCCACGACGGCATTGCCGCCGCTACGCAGATTGCCGTAACTGCCATCAGTTTTCTAGCGTTCATTTTTGTTTTGTCCTTTTGACGATTAAAACTGAAACCAACACTATTTTACCCCCCCCCCGTCAGTTTTGTCAATTAGGGAATTTGAAAAAATGTAATCGGCCCGTCTCACGTTTCGCGTCTCAAGTCTCACGTCAAAAAGCACCCTACAACGCGCTCTGCGGTCGATGATGCTCTGCTGACCGAAATGCCCGGAAATGGGCGCGAAACAAGCTTCAGTTGCAGTATGCGGAGAAATCGCGGATGAGCGGCTTCGCGGCGGAGGCCGCGACGGAGAGTCGCAGGCGCGAGGCGGCGACCTTCTCGAAGCGGACGATGTGCTTGTGCCCGACGCACGTGCCGGAGTAGAGTTTCTTCCACTCCGCGCCGACAAGCGCCTCCAGGTCGAACTTGCGGATACGCTCGCCGTGTTCAATGCGCTCTGCGAGGATGACCTGGTTCACCGGACCGGAATCCTTCGGAATCGCGAGTTCGAGGCGGTCGCCCTCTCCTTCGGCGGCCGCGAGTCTGTTTGCGTAGCGTCCCTTGATGCGCCGACCGAACTCCGCGTAAGTCTTCATCTCGCTTTCGAGAATGAGACCGTCAGGCTGCGGCGCGGCGTTGAGGAGGAGGTTGCAGTTGCGCCCCACGGAGCAGTCGTAGATGCGCATCAGCTCGTCCATCGTCCAGTACCTGTCCTTCGTGCACGTACACATCCACTTGCCGGGGCCGAGCGGGACGTCGCATTCGCCGGGGCACCACACCCGTCCGTTCGGATCGCCGCAGTAGCGGCCCTCCTTCGTTCCGTCTTCCTGCGTCGTGTCCGAGTCTGCCGCCCAGCACGGATAGGGAGCGACGCCGCGTTCGTTGCCGACCCAGCGCACGACGTTCCGCGCGTTCTTCGGCCCCTGGAAGAGGATTGCATTTGGCTGAAGCCTTTCGATGATTTCGCGTGCGCGCGGGCCGCCCTCCTCGGGCGGACGCACCCCGCCGTCGAACCAGATCTCGAACAGCTCGCCGTACTTCGTGAACAGTTCAGTCAGCGCCGCCTCGCAGCTGGCCGCGTACTTCTTCTGCGCCTCAGGTCCGATGCCGTAATAGCCCTTGTGCGACACGAGTCCGTTGCTCCGCCTCACGCCGAGGAACCAGTTGTAGTGCATCGCCGTGTAGAGCCCTGGCTTGAGCCCGTACTTCCGCGCGCTCGTCACGAAGTCCCTGACGAGATCGCCCTTCCCGCCGCGCCACGGCGACTGCTTCACGCCGTAGGGATAGATGTCGCTCTGCCACTGCATGAAGCCCGCGCCGTGCTTCGCGGTGAGGACCACGTACTTCGCGCCATACGCCTTCGCCGCCTCCATCCACTGGTCGGTGTCGAGCTTCTCGGGGTTGTAGCGACCGGGATCTGGCGCATTTCCGCCGCCGAAGATCGGGATGTCGTAGTGGAAGAACATTCCGAGCTCCATGTCGGCCCACCGCCTCTGCACGTCCGTCGGGAGCGGCAGTGCGCCACCAGCCGCCGCATTCGCCGCAAACGCGATTCCGCCCGGAAGCGCGGCATACGCACCACCTGCGGCCATTGATCCGATGAAATTTCTTCTTGTCGTTTTCATGTTGATCCTCTGCGTGCTCGTATTATACAACATCTTGCCGCTGGCGCTAACGGTCAACCCTAGAGAGGTCGAGTTCGATCCTGTCTCCGGCGATGCTGAAGCCCTTCGCCGTGGCTTTAACCTCGCCATGTACGGGGACGCGGTAGCGGAATCCCTGGAACACGAAATCGACGCCGCCATCCGCTATGGAAATGCCCTTGCGGAAATCGCCGTCTGCGTATTCGGCGTCGAGCGATCCCGCGCCGGAAACGACAATGCGCCCTTCCTCGAACCGCACCGTCGCCGCCGTGCCATCCGCGCGTTTCGCCGTCACGACGAGCGCATCGCCGTCCGCCGCCGTCTCAAGGGACGCGAACTCGCCGCTGAACGACATCACGCCGGAAACGCCCTTGCCCCTGAACATCCACTGGTCGACGACGGGCGGCGTGTAGTAGAGCGCCTGCCAGCCGGTGCAGACCTTGTCGAGGAACGGCTCCTCGAAGTCGTCGCACATCTTGTGTATGTCGCGGAAGACGAGGCGCTTGCCGTCCATGATGAGGTTGGCACGGTAGAAGCGGCTGTTGTACCACACGCTCTTGCGGCCATAGCCGGACCAGTCGTCGAGCGCGATCTGCGTCTGGGGGCAGTTCGCCTTGTGCGCGGCCTTGAACGCGCGTGCCGTCTCGCACATCTTCTCCACGACGACACGCCCCGCCGCCGCTTCCTTCGCGATCTTCTCGCACTGCATCGGCCAGCCACGCGAAATATTGCTCCAGCAGAACGAGTTCTCCTGTCCCGCCTGCATGTAGGAAAGGTTCATCAGGCCCTTCGGCTCCGTATAGGTGCGGAATATCCAATCAACAGTCTCCGGCTTCGACCCCAGATACGTGACCGGCTCGAGCGAGGGCACGCTCCCATACTTAAATCTCGGATATAGCGTCCGTGGCTGCCCGTAGTTATAGATCGGGTCAGGCGTGAGCATCTTGAACACGGGCGACTTCACGGCGTTCGCCATGTCGACGGCGGCGGAGAGCATGTTCTTCTTCGAGGGGTAGTACGCGCCGTTCGAGTAGCCGCCGCGCAGGCCGTAGGCGTCCGTGTTGTCCTGCTCGCGGCAGATGCAGAAGCCGTCGACGCCGTACGTCTTCTCCATGTAGTCCATCGACCACGCGTCGAGGAGCCACGAGCCGACGCTCTTGGGGTAGTACCCGAAATCGGCCTTGAACCGCTTGAACGCCGCGTCGATGATGGCCTTGCGTCCGGCATGGTCGTACGCCATCAGGAAGCCGGGGTTGATGTGCCAGTCCCAATCCCAGTTCTTGTGCGCGCCCTTGGGCTTCCACGGCAGCCCGGCCGCCTCGTTGAGCGGACGCGACATCTCGAACCAGAGCCCGAACTCGGTCTTCGCCTTGTCGCTCTTCAGCGCCTCGGCCATCATCTCGGGATCGACGAGCGCGTCATACTGGAGGAGGATGGTGTTCTTGAATCCGTACTTAAGGTTCAGGGCGACCTCCTCGCGCACCGCGTTGATCATATCCGCGCGCGGCGGACGCGGATCCGCCGACCGTACGAAGTTCACGATGTTCAACGCCTTCCGCGCCTCGCTTGCCTCCGACGCAGAATGTGCCATGCCGGCAAGCAGACATGCAAGTACAATACGTGTCACGGTTTTCACCTGATTACCTCACCAAGATCATTACACCGACTGGACGGCAGGCGTAGAGGCCGTCGTCCTTCACCTTGAA
>CAMKJU010000097.1 GCA_946413265.1 uncultured Lentisphaerota bacterium | reverse complement strand
CTGGGACACCCGTCAACCCAAAAACGAGAGTTGGAACGAGGATGAATTCTGCAACATGATACCATTTTGTTATTTTCATACTTCTCTTCTCTTTCTGTCCCTTGTCGTTGTCGGCATCGGGACTGAACGTAATGGCGTTCTCATGCTTCTGCATGTTCGAGATCTGGCAGAGTCACGGCGGTGAACCATATAATCCTTAATGCCTGACCACTGTTGTTAATGGTGGGCGCGACTGGACTCGGACCAGTGACCCCTACCGTGTGAAGGTAGTGCTCTAACCAACTGAGCTACGCGCCCTTGCTTTCATGGCGAAAACGGGAGATAGTATACCGAAATCCGTGACGCCTTGCAAGCATGAAATGGAAAAGTTTGCAATTGCGACAAAAACACTGCGTCCGCTGTCCTGATCGCATCATGGCAGTGGCACCACCTTGAGGTTACGGCGGCCCCAAAGAAGGGCCGTCTCATGTGTCGGAAACCACACGTCGATGTGGCGTCCCTTGATGGACCCACCCACGTCTTCCACCACGCCCGTGCCGTATCCTGGAATCTGCAGCCGCGTGCCGAACGGGAACACCTTTGGATCCGCCGCCACGGTACCGTGCCGAGCCATTGTTCCGCGTGCCGTGACGCCGACTTTCTTGCGCTGTCCTTTGCTCGGCCCGTATGTGTAGACCGGCGGTCCAAATCCAAACCAGCTCAAACGCCATCCACAGCAGGTGCCACAGCTGCAATAGCCCGTCACGAGCACGTCGCCCTTCTCGTCATCCGACGGCGGCGGAAATGCTTCCGGTGCCGTTTCCGCGCGTTCATCTTCGCCCCGGCATCCACGCACTACAACGCATATCAAGACAATGAGCGCGATGGAACACGCCGCCACGCACCAGACGAGACGCTTCCCCCCGGGTATCGTCACACGAACACTCCATTGGATATGTCGCTCGGCACATGCCATGCAGACGGTGCTAGATAGACGGAGAACACCGGCACGCCGTCCGGCGCGCAGTTGCGCTTGAACGACTGCGAAAATAGCCTGCGGAAGAACACATCCAGCCACTTGGCGATGACAGATGCGGGGTACTGCTTTTTAAACGCCTTCTTCGCGGCCTTCAAGATCTCAGCGCGCCCGGCCTGTTCTGCGACGAAGTGCCAGAGGAAGAAGTCGTGCAGCTCGTAGGGGCCTACCTTGTCCTCTGTCTTCTGCGCGATCTTGCCGCGCTTCGACGGTAGCAGTTCGGGGCTCACGGGCGTCGCAATGATGTCGAGAAGCGCCTTGGCGGCGAGCCCGCCCGCTCCCTTCCCCTCGGCCCACCAGCGGCAGACCTCGCGCACGACCGTCTTCGGCACGCCCGCGTTCACGCCGAACATGCTCATGTGGTCGCCGTTGTACGTACACCATCCGAGGGCGATCTCGCTCATGTCGCCCGTGCCCACCACGATGCCGTTGAACTGGTTGGCCTTGTCCATGAGGATCTGCGTGCGCTCGCGCGCCTGCGCGTTCTCGTAGGTGATGTCGTGGACGCGCTCGCTCTGTCCGATATCCTTGAAGTGCTGTCGGCACGCGGCGGTGATGTCGATCGTCTCGAGCTTGAGGCCAAGCCCCTCCGCGAGGTCCTCCGCGTTGCCGCGCGTACGCTTCGTGGTGCCGAAGCCGGGCATCGTGTACACATGCACGCCCGCGCGGTCGAGTCCGAGCAGATCGAACGCCGACACTGTCACGAGCAGCGCGAGCGCGCTGTCGAGTCCGCCCGACAGCCCGATCACCGCATGGCGGCAGCCTATCGCCGCGAGACGGCGCGCAAGGCCAACCTCCTGACGCGAGAACACCTCACCGGGACGCCCCCCGAACGGGAAGCGCGGATCGGGTCCCGCGCCCGCGATCGGGGACGCACCCCATCCGCCGGACGTGAACGTGACCTTCGGCGCACGCTTCAATTTGGCGAGAGTCTTGAGGAATTTCTCCTGCGCGACGGCGAGTGCCGCCTGGAACGCGGGATGGTCGTTGAGCGAACCGCAGTCGCCGCCGCGGATGAAGTCGGCAGGCACCACGATCTCCGCACCGCCCGCCTTGGCCGTGGACTTCACGAGGTCCAGCAGGATCGACGCGTTTTCGGCGAATGCGCCGGGGCGGACCTTCAGCGCCGCGTCGAACAGGCCCGAGGGGACGCCACGCCTTTCAGATGTGGAAGCCTTCATTTGCGCCACCTTACTTTACTTTCAGCACTTCGGCGACCGGCTTGCGCGGACGCTTCATGTACTTCTGCGCGGACTTTCCGACGGCAATCACGGACATCAGAATCTCGCTCTTGGGGATTCCAAGAATCTCCTTCACCTTCGCCACGTCGCGCATGCCCATGATGAGCGTGTCCCAGCCACGGTTCTTCGCCGCGAGGATGAAGTACGAGCTTGCGAGTCCGCAGTCGTACGCGCCCCACGTGTTGCCGAGGTCGTCCACGGCTTTGCCATCATTGAAGCCGCTCTCGCCGGGCACGTATGTGACGGCCACGAGAGCGGCGGCGTTCGCGGAGCTGGCGGCGTTGAAGCCGGGAAGCGCCTCCTTCCACATCCGTTCCTTCGCAGCGGCGGTGGCGGCCGCGTAGTAGCGCGTCGCCTCCGTGTTCTTCCAGCTGGGCGCGTTCAGAGCGTCCGTGACGATCTTCTCCAGCTCTTCCTTGGTGATTTCGCTCTTCGCGTACTGGCGCACACTCCGGCGCGCCTCCTTCAGTTCGTCAAAGTTCATTCCTGCCTTCTCCTTCTTTTTCGTCGTTTTGACCTGTGCATCCTCGCCGCCGGAGCACCCTGCGGCCAGAAGGAGCGCCGCTGCGGACGCAACCTTCGCGAATTCCCGGCGGCTCGCCGCCAGACGGGTCGTTGTTTCATGTGTCGTTTTCATGGGGTCTTTTCCTTCTTCTCCTTTTCAATCACCACGTAGGCCGGGACGCCCGTCTTGTCGATGCCGAGTCCGGCCAGCTCGGGATGTTTTTTAAGATCCTCGAACGTGTTGATCTCGATGTGCTTCACGTTGAACTTCGCGAGAGCCTCTACAACAGGCGGTTCCTTCAGCGTGGTCTTTTCCATCGCCGTGCAGTTCTTGCACCACGGCGCGCCGACGATCACGAGTGTCGGGCGCGTCGGATCGGTTTCGGCGGCGGCATCCTGCACGGGCGCGGCTTCGGCGCGCGCCGTGAACCCGCCCCACGCGAGCCAGCCGTACCAGACGGCGAATCCGAACAGGACGACGGCGAATACGCGGTTCACCCACCGCATCCACGCGCCAGGCTTCGGCAGCACGGACATCCCCGCCGTGATAAACGGCCAGGGGAGCCCCATGCCCGCGCCGAGCACGAACGGCAACGCGACGGCCCATACGCGGCCCGCCGCGAACCACTTCGCCGTGAGGACGAGCGTCGCGAGCAGAATCGGCGCCACGCACGCGCCCGCGAGGACGGCCGTGCCCGCGCCGAGGAGAAACGGCCCGAGCAACCCGCGCTTCGCGGCGGCGGGCGCACCTACTTTCGGACGCGGACGGAACCGCGAGAAGTCAATGAAGAACACTTCACTCGTTGCGAGGCCCAGCAGGAGGAACACCACGGCTACCACGATGTTGAACCACGGATTCGACTGGATTGCCCCGAACGCGAGGCCGCCGAACGCGGCGGCGAGCCCCAGCGCGCCGTAGGCAAGCGTCATGCCAAGGCCATACGCGGTTCCGCGCGGGGCGCCGCGTCCCACGAGAGCAAGGCTAACAGGCACGAGCGGCAGCACGCAGGGCGTGAGGTTCATCAGCAGTCCGCCGAGCAGGACGAGCAGGAACACCATCGCAACGGACGCCTCGCCGAGCGTGTCTGCAACGCTCGGCTTACCGGTCAGAAACGCCGTGAAATCGGAGGCGTCCATGTAGCCGACCGCCAGGCGGCGCGACAATTGAGTTTCCGGATTTTCCGGCTTTTCCGGTTTCTCCGGATCCGCTCCCTTCAACAAGTTCTGCAGGTCGCCGTAGCCCCCGCCGCCAGAGCCTCCAAGCGCACCGGCTGCGCGCGCAGACTCCTCGTCGGGATAGCACACGCCGTCAACACACACCGGCTCTGCTGCGCATGTGAACGCAAACAGAGCCCCAAACAAGACTATCGCTGTTTTTCTCATGCGTTTATTATACCACATTTCCCCGATTGTTTGGTACAATAGACCGCATGGCCGGAGAAATCATAAAGACGCAGGGCATCGTGCTGTCGATACATCCTTGGTCGCAGACAAGCCATGTCGTCACATGGCTCACGCCAGACCACGGTCCCGTCACCACGCTCGTCAAGGGCGCGGTGCGCACGAAAAGCGCATTTCTCGGACAGTACGACCTCTTCTATCGCTGCGACCTTCTCTACTACGCCCGCGCATCCGGCGATCTCCACGCCCTCCGCGAAGTGACGCCGCGCAACCTGCGCGAGCACCTGCGCGGCGACTGGCGTGCCACCGCCCTCGCCGGGTACGCAGCAGACCTCGTACGTGAGTTGGCTCCGCCCGGAGACGAATCGTCGGCATGGTTCGACTTTCTTGATGCGTACCTCGAACCCACCCCCGACGCGGAACCCCTATCCCGACTCATCCGTCTGGAGATGGACTTGCTCGGACTGGCCGGACTATCCCCCGACTTCAGCGGACTTGACCCCGCCGCGCCCTGGACTCCCTTCGCACTTGACCGTGGACGCTGCGGTTCTGGCGAACGCACTGTCCGCATCTCTCCACGCACCGTCGCCGCGCTTCGCCGTCCCGACGCCCCCGACGTGCGTGCAGAAGAAAAGAAAGACGCCGCGAGGTTTCTCGGCGTCTTCCTTTCGTACCACATCGAGCGTCCGCCGGACATCCGGCGTTCGCTCGTCTCCCTTATCCAGGAGTAGTGGTCGTTATTTTTTCGCTTCGGCAGGCTTCGCTTCCGCAGGCTTCACCTCAGCAGTCTTTGCCGCTACCGGCTTTGCGGTTGGAGCGGGCTTCACCTCAACTGGCTTTGTCTCGATGGGCTTCGCCGCCGCAGGCTTCGCCTCCCCCGGCTTTGTGGCGGGCTTTAGCTCTACCGGCTTCGACTCCACGCTCTTCGGCTTCGCAGCCGGGCGCTTCGGAGGCATGGGAGGACGCGGCTGCGCGACGCCGTGCGACTGCATGAGTCCCTGAACGTATTCCTGGAACTTCTGCTGGGCCTCTTGATTCTTCATCATTTTCTCAACTTCGGCGAGTGTTGGCGTCTTAGCAGGTATCTTCTTCGTGTTGAGTATGATGTGCCAGCCGAATTGCGTCTTGATTGGCTCGGAAAGCCCTCCCTCCGCCAAGGCGAAAGCGGCCTTGTCGAACTCCGGCACCATCTGTCCGTGCCCGAACGCGCCGAGGTCGCCGCCTCTCTCCTTTGACGGGCAACCGGACTTTTCCTTCGCAAGCGCTGCGAACTTGTCGCTCAGCTCCTTGCCCTTCAACCCCTTGAGCTGCGCATAAAGCGCGTCAATTTCCTTCTTGGCGTCTTCACTTGACTTGCCATCGTCCGTCTTGATGAGGATGTGGGATGCCTGCACCTTTTCTAGCTGATGGGCATTCGCCGTAATGTTGGACACGATCTCGGTGTACCTTTTCTTCAGCTCTTCCTGGTCGACCTTGATCTTCGACACGATTTCCTGATCGAGGAACTTCTTGATCAGGACGCTGTCCCTGAAGTCCACGCGTGCCCTTTCCTTGCCCATCGGATGGCCTGCCAGTATGTCATCTAGCGACTTAGGCGCCCCGGACTGTCCTTTGGCAGCGTTGATGATTTCTTCAACGCTCGCGGCAACCTCAGCGTCCGTGATGGTGACACCCTTCTTTGTCGCCTCGTTCAACAAGAGCGCCTTCGTTACGAACTCCCGCCTGAGCTGCTGTGAAATGTACTTCTTGGCATCCTCAAGTCTTTCTGGAGGGATCTGCGCCTTCCGCGCCTCAATGAGCTTCGCGACGTCGGCATCCAGCTGGCCGCGCGTGAGCTTGGCCGTGCCAATCGTCTCAAGGACCTCGTCCGGCGAGGCGGGAGCCGGCAGGGCGGCAGCTTGAGCTTGGGCAGGAGTATTGGTTCCCTCTGCGGCGGATGCGTCGGACTTCTTGTCGCACCCAGTGTAGAGAAGCCCCGAAACCGTCAGGGCGATCGTCATCAACTTCTTCATTGCATTCTTCCTTCTTGGTTGTCAAATGTCGTTTTCTGCCTTACTTCTTCGCGGGAGCCTTCTTCGTAGGCGCGCCAGGCTGCGCGAAACCGTTCGCCTGAAGCAGTTCCTGAAGATAGGCCTGGAAACGCTGCTGGATCTGCTGGCTCTTGATCCGATGCTCCACGTCCGCAAGCTTCGGCGCCTGTTCGGACACTGCCTTCTGCACATCCGCCTCGCTCGGCGTCTTGGCAGGCGTCTTCTCCGTCACGAGGACGAGATGCCAACCGAACGTCGTCTTGACGGGCGCGTAGAGCTTGCCGATTTCCTGTTCGAACGCAGCCTTGTCGAACTCAGGGACCATCTGCCCGTGGCTAAAGGCACCGAGGTCACCGCCCTTCGCCTTCGAGGGGCAGTCGGACTTCTCCTTTGCAAGGTCTCCAAACTTCTTCGCGAGTTCCTCGCCTTCCAGCCCCTTCAGCTGCTCGTACAGCGCGTCGATCTCCTTCTTGGCCACATCGCTAGTCTTTTTCTCGTCCGTTTTGATGAGGATATGCGATGCACGCACCTTCTCAGGCTGGGACGCCTTCGCCCGCTGCGTGATGTTGGAGACAATGGAGTCGTACTGTTTCTTGACCTCGGTGGCGTCGACCGTGATCTTGGACGCGATTTCCTGATCGACGAATTTCTTGATGCGGACGCTGTCCCTGAACTCCGCGCGCGCGCGCACCGCGCCCAGAGGATGCTTCTCGAACATTTCGTCCATCGACGCCGGCGCACCCGGACGTCCCTGGCTCGCCTTGATGATGTCGTTGGCGCTCTCCGCGACCTCGGCGTCCGTGACGGTGATTCCCTTCTTGCTCGCCTCGGTCAAGAGCAGCGTCTTCGTGATGAACTGCTGCCGGAACTGCCGTGTCAGATATTCCTTGGCCGCCTCCAGCTGCGCGGCGGGAATGCGAGCCTTGTTCAGCTCGATGAACTTCCCGACGTCGGCATCAATCTCGCCGCGCGTCAGCACCGCATCGCCGACTTTCACGACGACTTCTTTGGGATCCGCTGCGGCAGTTGCCTGCTGGGACTGCCCTACACACGCCAGCGCCGCCAAAGCCACGCAGGCTATAAATTTGACTTTCATCTTTTCTCCTTTTTGTTCAAAGACGAGATATGATACACAAATGCCCCCGCCGGTGTCAAGCCGCATCAGTAGCCGAGATCCTCGTCCACCAGCACCACGTGCACGTCGGTAGAACGAGGACGGCGGTCCATCACGACCGTCACCATACAGATTCGGTCGGGCGAACTGCAGTCCGCACACTCCCCCGTGAGCGTGCACGGCGTCTGCTTGTTGAGGCGGCGGCAGTTGGGCGGACACGCGCAGCGCTTGATCCGCGCGATGGCGTCGTCAAGTCCGCCGTCCACGAGCTTGTTGCGCCCGACCACGAATATAACTTTCCCCGGACCGTAGATCGACGCCGCAACCCGGTTGCCGTTGCCGTCGATGTTGACGAGCCGTCCGTCCATGGTGAGCGCATTAGCGCTGAGAAGGAAGAGGTCGCATGTCAGCTCGCGGTGCATCACTTCCACCTTCTTCTCCGGCGACAACGACGGATCGCCGTGGCGCAGGATTTCCTTCCCGGTCTTGGCCAGCTCCTCGACAAGGCCAATCGACTTGACCGTCACCGATCCGCCGAACCCGACGCTCTTTGCGCCTTCGGCCTCTTTCATCACGTAGTCACGCGCTTCCGCGCCAGAGGCGCAGCACACGGCCTTGAACCCGCGCTTCTTCAGCGCCTCTGCCACCTTATCCAGTTGCTCGTTCATTTTCTTTTCCTTCTTCACGCTTTTAGAGACGCACCCGTGGAGGCGTTGCCCACGAAACGGGCGTAGCGCTCAAGCCAGCCGCCCTTGATGCGCGGCGACCACGGCTTCTGCGCCTTGCGGCGCTTGGCGATCTCGGCCTTCGTGAGCTTCGCGGAGATGGCGCGGTTCGGGATGTCGATCGTGATCTCGTCTCCGTTCTTCAGGAGGCCGATGAGGCCGCCTTCGGCGGCTTCGGGGCTGACATGCCCCACGCACGCACCATGCGTCGCGCCGCTGAAGCGTCCGTCCGTGATGAGCGCCACACTCTCGCCGAGTCCCGCGCCGATGATGTAACTCGTGGGAGCGAGCATCTCCTGCATGCCGGGGCCGCCCTTCGGCCCCTCGTAGCGGATCACCACCACGTGTCCGGGCTTCACCTTGCCGCCGAGGATGCCCGCGCACGCCTCCTCCTGCGAATCGAAGCAGATGGCCTTGCCGGTGAACGTCATCATCGACGGCGCCACGCCGCCCTTCTTCACCACCGCGCCGCGTTCGGCGAGGTTGCCCCAGAGCACGGCGAGTCCACCGTCCTTGGAATAGGGGTTGTCGAGGGGACGGATCACATCGCTGCCATGAATGGCAGCGCACTGAACTTGCTGGCCAAGGGTTTTGCCGCTCACCGTCTTTGCCTTGAGGTTGAGTAGCTTCTTCGGGAGGCGCTTGAGGATCGCCATGATGCCGCCCGCGCGGTCGAGGTCGCTCACGTGGTAGTGTCCGCTCGGCGCGAGCTTGCAGATGTACGGCGTGCGCGCTGAGATTTCGTTCATGCGCTCGAGCGAGTAGTCGACGCCCGCCTCGCGCGCAATGGCGAGCGTGTGCAGCACGGTGTTCGTAGAGCCGCCCATCGCCATGTCGAGCGTGAGGGCGTTGTCGAGCGAGGCCTGCGTTACGAGCTCGCGCGGGAGCGGCCCGCCCTTCTTCGCCATCGCCACGGCGCGGAACGCCGCCTGGCGGTAGAGTTCCTTGCGCTTCGGGTCGATCGCGAGGATCGTGCCGTTGCCGGGCAGTGCGAGACCGAGTGCCTCGTAGAGGCAGTTCATGGAGTTCGCGGTGAACATGCCGCTGCACGAGCCGCAGCCGGGACACGACGTCTCCTCCACGGCCTCGAGTTCCTTCTTCGTGATCTTGCCCACGTTCTGCGCGCCGACGGCCTCGAACACGGAGTTGAGGTCGGTGTCCTTGCCGGTGGTCGGATGCTTGCCCGGGGCCATCGGGCCGCCCGAGGCGAAGATGGTGGGGATGTTCACGCGCAGCGCGCCGATGAGCATGCCGGGCACGATCTTGTCGCAGTTCGGCACGCAGATGAGCGCGTCGAAGCAGTGCGCGCGCGCGATGGTCTCCACGCTGTCCGCGATCAGCTCGCGGCTGGGGAGCGAGTACTTCATGCCGGGATGCGCCATCGCGATGCCGTCACAGACGGCGATCGTGTTGAACTCCATCGGGACGCCGCCCGCCTCAATCACACACTTCTTGATCCACTCGCCCACCTTGTTGAGGTGGCAGTGCCCCGGCACGAACGACTCGTAGCTGTTGCAGATGCCGATGAACGGTTTCTTCATGTCCTCGCGCTTCAAGCCCGTCGCGAAAAACAGGCTGCGGTGCGGGGCGCGCTCAACGCCGGCCTTCACCTGGTCGGAAATCGTCTTTTTCATCTTTTTGTCCTTTCTCGTCTAGAATAAAGTCAGGCGGAGCGGCGGCAGAACTTGTTCACCGCGAAGCAGACGAGCGCCACCGCCACCGCGATGAGGAAGGCGGATGCCGCTGCGAGCGTCCAGACCCCACCGCTGCAGGCCTTCATGAGGATCGCCGTGAGCGCCCACGACGAGACGCCGAGCATCAGCACCATCGGCACGGCCGTCATCCAGCACGGCTTGCGGTTCTTGATGAACCACAGCGTCGCCGCGAGCAGCGTGAGCGACGCAAGCAGCTGGTTCGCGCTCGCGAAGATGGTCCACAACTGCTTCGCTGCCTTCGGGTTGCCGAGGAGCAGCGCCGCCGCAATCGCCACCACCACGAACGTTCCCACGTACATGTTGTGGCAGACCTTATACGGGAGAGCCGCGCTTGTCGCGGCCTCTTTCTCCTCGCCGCCGCGGAACGCCGCCACGAGCTCCTGCCAACTGAAGCGCGCAAGACGCGTTCCCGCGTCCACCGTCGTCATGAGGAACGCCGAAACGGAGAGCAGCATGAAGCTCTCCGCGATGCGCTTGCCCGTCTCCGCGCCCAACCCGAACCCCGTGAACAGCTTCACGCAGAAACCGGCGATCGTGGACGCAAACATCTGCACAGGCTCCTTCGTCTGCACAGCCGCCACGTAATCAGCCTGGTTGAGGTAGGTGCCAGCCACGCCGATTAGCGCGATCATCGCTAACACGCCCTCAAGGAGCATCCCGCCGTAGGCAATCGGACGGATCGACTTCTCGCTCGACAGCTGCTTCGCCGAGGTGCCGGATGCGACGAGCGCGTGGAACCCCGAGCAGGCGCCGCAGGCGACCGTCACGAAGAGGAACGGGAAGAGCATGTCCGTGCCGCCGCTCCGGCCCACCGCCGAGAAGCCCGTGAACGCGTCGATGTTGAGCGTCGGGTGCGCGATGAGCACGCCGAGGAAGCCGAGCGCCATCATCGCGTAGAGGAGGTAGGCGTTGAGGTAGTCGCGCGGCTGGAGAAGAATCCACACGGGACACGTCGACGCGAAGAAGCAGTAGATAAGCAACGTGATGATCCACACCATCCCCGCCGTCTCGGGCGTGATACCGAGGATCTTCACGATGTCGAACGGAATCACGTTGCCGATCCACACGAACGCGAACATGAGCGGCACGAAGATGAGGCTCGCCCAGAGGACTGGCATCTTGAGCCGGTACACGCAGAGGCCGAACAGGATCGCCTCGCCGATGAAGAGGAGCGACGCCGTGGCGATCGCCGGATCTGCCACGAACGTGCCCGCGATCTGGCGGTTGAACTCGGCCACCACGAGGATGAGCGCCGACCACGAGAAGAGGAGGAAGAGAATCTTCCCCGGACGCCCGAGGATCGTGCCAATTACGGATCCTATCGACTCGCCGTCATGCCGCACCGAAAGGAAGAGCGCGATCATGTCGTGCGCCGCGCCGATCAGCACGCACCCGAACACGATCCACAGCGTCACCGAAGCCCAGCCGAACTCCGCAGCGAGGACAGGCCCCACGATCGGACCCGCCCCTGCGATGGCCGCGAAGTGGTGTCCGAACAGCACCGTGGGGTGCGCGGGCACGTAGTCGCAGCCGTCCTGCCGCGTGTGCGCTGGCGTGGGACGCGACGGGTCGATGCCCAGCACCCGCGAGAGGAACTTGGAGTAGACGAAATAGCCGACGAGGAAAAACGCCGACGCACAGAGAAGCAATGTCAATCCGTTCATGTTCAACCTTCTTTCGAAATGCGTACGCGGCGTCCTTCAACGGAGAGCCGCCCGGCCGCGAGATGGCGCAGCGCCTCCGGGAACGCGAGGTGCTCCTGCACCTGGATGCGCGCGTGCAGGGTCTCGGGCGTGTCGTCCTCAAGGACCGGCACGCACTTCTGCACGATGATGGGGCCGGAGTCCGTGCCGGCATCGACGAAATGCACCGTCACGCCCGCCACCTTGCAGCCGTAGTCGAGCGCCTGGGTCCAGCTGTGGACGCCGGGGAACGCCGGCAGGAGCGCGGGGTGGATGTTGAGGACGCGCATCGGGAACGCGGCGAGAAGCTTCGGCTTCACGATGCGCATGAAGCCGGCAAGCACCACGGTGTCGCACCCGGCGTCCTTCAGGAGCTGGATGCAGCGGTCTTCGGCCGGTCCCTCCAGCTTCGTCTTCCACGGCGCGCAATCGAGGTACTGGCACGGAATGCCGTGCCTCCGCGCGCGGTCGAGTATCTTCGCGTCCGGCACGTCGGCCAGCACGAGACGGATCTCCGCGTCCAGCTCGCCCTTCTCGATCGCGTCAACGATCGACTGCATGTTCGAGCCAGCGCCCGAACCCAACACTCCAAGTTTCAATTTCTGCATGGCCGATATTGTACCACATTTTCGCCCATGCGGCGCATAATAAAGGGAGCCGCCGAACAGGTCGATGATGTTGCAGGCGTCTAACGGCGAGACGCTGCCAGGGCCGTCAGAACGAAACGGTCGGGTCGAGCGGGTAGCGGCCGAACGAGGCGCCGTACACGGCGAGGCCGCCCTTCTCCGTCTCAAGACGGATCGTGAGCTTGCCGTCCTTCGCCTGCGCGAGGACCTCGGACGGAATCGCCGCCTCGACGAGCCATCCGTAGCTGCCTGCCTCGTGCAGCGTGCAGTCGCGCGGCTGTGCGGCCCACGAGAGGATGCCACGATGGTCAGCGGGATCGTCCGGCAGCTGCATCGTCTTCACAAGCTTGCCGTTCGCGTACACCTTGAGCGTGGACGGCCACTTCTCGGCGGACGTCATCGGATAGGAGTTCGGGTTCTTCGAACGGCTCGCGAACCCGCCACCGAGCATGCAGTCGAGGTCGCGCACACCCTTGTCGACGTCCTTGGAATCCTTCGAGTTGAGGCGCTTCGCGCCCACCTCGGCGCGGAACGTGGCCTTCTTCGTTCCGGCGGGGACGGTGAACGCGTACTCGAAGAATCCCTTGCCCGCGCCGCAGGCCTTGAGGCCCTTCAGCACGTTCCACTGCTTCTGCGACCACTGCGCCTTCGCGAACTTGTCTGGGGCGACGGATACCGTGTTCGCCTTCGCCGCGCCGCGCGTGACGAAGCACGCGAAGTTGCGGGCGACGGGTTCGACGCCGTCCAGAAGCGTGAAGCACACGACGCCGCACGCCGTCTCGGACGGAAGCTTCACGGGCACTTTGGCAATGCGGCCGTTCTGCCACGAGCCCGCGATAAACGCGATGTTGTCTGTCGGAATCGGACGCTGCTCAAGCTTGCCCTCGGCGTTCCAGAAGCGGAGCGTGGCGGAGAGCTTGAGCAGATGGCCGGCGTAATCGTCCGTGGTGAGCGACACGTCCACGGGCACGCTCCACGTCGCGCCCGCCTTGAACGTGCGGCAGATTTCGGTGTCGAGCGGCAGGTAGGCGTCGGAATGCCAGTCGGCGAGCGACGAGCCGGGGAACAGCTCCTCGATGCCGGTCTCCTTCCATGTGCGGTCGAAGCGCACGTAGCCGTTCCACTCGTTGATCACGTCGTGGTGCTCGGTGTAGAGCCAACCCGCGCACTGGAGACGGCGGCGGAACGCGTTCATCATCGCATGGTAGTCCCACGACCAGTCGCAGTCGCCCGTCGAGCCCTTGTAGCCCCACACGTTGCCGCACTCGCTGTTGAGCATCGGCTCGGTGCCCTGCACGAAGCCGCCGATGTAGCGATGCGTGGAGCCGGGGAAGGACTTCTCGCACTCCCTCGCGACGCGCGCCTCCCACTTCCAGCCGGGCAGGTAGGCGTGCCATGAGTTGAGGTCCGTGACAACGTGGTCGCCGTTGCACTCGGAGTTGTCCTCCACGAGACGCGAGGGATCGAGTTCCTTCGCCTTCTCGTAGGCGCGCGCCACGGCGCGGCGCGTCCACGGCGCATAGCGCGCGTGGCGGTTCCTGCCCCAGTTGCCGCCGTCGGAGAAGAGCCCCCATGTCTCGTTGAACAGCACCCACGAGAAGATCGACGGGTGGTTGTAGTCGCGGCGCACCATGTCCTCGAAGCAGAACCAATGCTCGCGGAACATCGCCTCGGAGGCCGGGCCCCACGCGCACGGCACGTCCGCCATGATCAGGAGGCCGAGCTTGTCCGCCCAGTAGAGCTTGCGCGGCACCTCCACCTTGATGTGGACACGGTTGCCGGAGAGCGCGAGCTTCTTCGAGATGAGAATCTCGTTCTTCATGAACTCGTCGGACGGGAACGTGTACCACCCTTCCGGATGGTACGACTGGTCGAGCGTCATCTGGAGGTAGATCGGCTTGTTGTTGAGCGTCACGTAGGGGTAGTCGGTTCCGGGCAGCTTGCCCACGCCCACTTTCCTCATGCCGAAGTAGGTGTTAACGGCGTCCGTCACGCCTTCGCCGAGCAACACGCAGCGCACCTCGTAGAGGTAAGGGTCGTCGAGGTCCCACAGGCGGATCGTCTCGAACGGAATCTCGACCAGCGCCTTCGACTGGCCGGGCGCGAACGCCGCAACGGCGGGTTCTGCGCGGTCCGCGGCCTTGAAGACAAACTGCACCGCCAGCGGATTCTTCGCGGGCGCGCCAAGCGTGATCTCGGCGGTCACGCGGCCGTTGTCGATGTCCGGCGTGAAGTGGACCGTCTCGAGGTACGTCTCGCCGCGTG
>CAMKJU010000096.1 GCA_946413265.1 uncultured Lentisphaerota bacterium | reverse complement strand
CAACGCCGAGACGCTTCCCCCGGTGCTCGCGGCGGGCGCGCGCAACTTCGCGGTCGTGCGCGCCGTGTGCCAGTCGCCCGACCCCTATTCGGCCATTTGCAAGCTCCTCGAGATCCATGCTTGACTTTCAGAACATATCGGTCCACTATGGCCTCCAGGACGTTCTCACGAACGTCAGCTTCCGAGTGAACAAGGGCGAGCGGGTGGGCGTGGTGGGGCCGAACGGCTCCGGCAAGTCGACGCTCTTCAAGATCATCCTCGGCGAACTCTCCACGGACCATGGGGAGCTCGTAATCGAGGAGAACCCCACGATCGGGTCCACGCGACAGCATCCCGAGCCGGACACGCCGGAGGAGACGCTCCTCGAGTACGCGATGCGCGGCGTGCCGGGGTTCTGCGAACTCGAGGCGAAGATGAAGGCGCTCGAGGCGCGCCTCGACGCGGGCGAGACGTCCGTGCTGAAGGAGTACGGCGAGGTGCAGACCGCGTTCGAGCACCTCGGCGGCTACGACCTCGAGACGCGCGTGAAGGTGGCGCTCGGCGGACTCGGTTTCGCCGTGGAGGAGTTCGCGAAGCCGTTCGCGTCCTTCTCCGGCGGCTGGCGCATGCGTGCGGAGCTCTCGCGCGTGCTTGCGAGCGAGCCGGACCTCCTGCTGCTCGACGAGCCGTCCAACTACCTCGACCTCCCCGCCGTCGACTGGCTCCAGCGTTACCTCAAGCTCTACCGCGGCACGCTCATGCTCATCTCGCACGACCGCTACCTGCTCAAGACGCTCACGAGCATCATCGTGGAGGTGGACGCCGGCACGTGTACGCGCTATGAGGGCGACCTCGACTGGTACCTCCGCGAACGCGAGGTACGCTACCAGCACCTTCTCGCCGCGAAGGAGAACCAGGACCACCACCGCGAGCAGCTCCAGCGGTTCGTGGACCGCTTCCGCGCGCAGGCCACGAAGGCCGCGCAGGCGCAGAGCCGCCAGAAGCTCATCGACAAAATTGATGAGGAGCGCATCGTGCTCCCGAAGCGTTACTCACGGCGCGGGCGCCTGCGTCTCGCCGAGCCGCCGCCTTCCGGCATCGAGATGTTCCGCTGCGAGAACATGTTCTTCTCGTACGATGGCGTGAAGAACGTCCTCCACGATGTGACCTTCAACGTCGCGCGCGGCGACAAGGTGGCGGTGATCGGCTACAACGGCCTCGGCAAGACCACGCTCATGCGCATCATCGCGGGGACGCGCCAGCCCACCGCCGGCAAGGCCGTACTCGGACACAACGTGGTGTGCGGCTATCTCAGCCAGGAGTTCGCCGAGACGATTCCGCCCGACCTCACCGTGTACCGCAACGCGAAGAACGCGATCCCGCCGGGGATGAACGAGAAGAACTTCCGCAACCAGCTCGGCGCGTTCGGGTTCGACGAGAACGACGTGGAGAAGCCGGCTGGGGTGCTTTCGGGCGGCGAGAAGATCCGCCTCGCGTTCCTGCGGCTGTTCCTGCAATGCCCCAATTTCCTCCTCCTCGACGAGCCCACCACGCACCTCGATCTCGACGGACGCGCGCTTCTGCAGGACGCGCTCCAGAAGTACAAGGGCACGATCCTCCTCGTCTCGCACGACATCGAGTTCGTGCGCGCCGTCGCCACGTCCGTGATCGAGATCACGCGCGAGGAGGTGCGTTCGTACCCGGGCGGCTACGACTATTATTGCGAGAAGAAGGCGCAGCGGGAGAGGGAAGCGACGGGAGCGTCGCTTCCCCGAACCGGCTCACCTCGGGGAAGCGGCACTCTTGCCGCTTTAAATCGGGGAAGCGGCACTCCTGCCGCTTCGCCAACTGAAGACCAATCCCCACCCAAGCTCACCTCCAAGGAGCTGCGCCAGCAGCGTGCCGCCGAGCGCGCGAAGATCGCGCCGCGCGTGAAGGAGCTGAAAAAGCGCGTGGAGACGGCCGAGCGTAAGCTCGAGGAGCTGCAGAAGGCGCTTGATACAGCCTCCGAGGAGCTGTTCAACCCGAAGCCTACAACGGACTTCGCAGAGGTCAACCGCCAGGTGCGCACGATCCAGTTTGAGATCGACCGTTATACTGCGGACTGGGAGTCCGCCGCGACGGAGCTGGAACAGCTGACACATGCGTCCGCAGATGTGGTATAATATGCCCCGTTTTTTCAAGGAGAAGAGATAGACATGTCAGAGAAACGCCGTATAGTCGTAACGAGTGCGCTCCCCTACGCGAACGGGGACATTCACCTAGGCCACCTTGTCGAGTACATCCAGACCGACTTCTGGGTCCGGTTCCAGAAGATGCGTGGGCATGAATGCCTGTATGTGTGTGCGGACGATACGCACGGCACGCCAATCATGATCCGTGCCCGCGCGGAGGGCATCACGCCGGAGGAACTGATTGCGCGCAGCCACGCGCTTCACCTCAAGGATTTCACGGACTTTGAGGTTACGTTCGACAACTACTACACCACCAACTCCCCGGAGAACAAGGAACTTTCGGAACGCATCTTCGCCGCAGCCGAAAAGCACGGCTACATCACGACGAAGAGCTCTCCGCAGCTCTACTGCACGCACTGCGGAATGTTCCTGCCCGACCGCTACGTGAAGGGGACTTGTCCGAAATGCGGCGCCGAGAACCAGTACGGCGACAGCTGTGACAAGTGTGGCGCAACGTACGGCGCAGAGGAACTTGGACATCCCACATGCACGACCTGCGGCGCCACGCCTGAGGTGCGGGACTCAGAACACCTCTATTTTGAGCTTGAACCACAGCACGAATACCTCGAGAAATGGATTCCCGCCCACACGACAAGCGACATCTCCAACAAGTTGCTTGAGTGGTTCCGGGAGCCGTTGCGCGGCTGGTGCATATCGCGCGACGCGCCGTACTTCGGATTTGAGATTCCCGGACATCCTAACAAGTTCTTCTATGTGTGGGTCGACGCCCCAATCGGATACCGTGCCTCGCTTGCCAACTGGTGTGCCCAGCACGGACAGGACATCAATGCATGGTGGCCGGAAGATGGGGAACAGGGAACGGGGAATGGGGAACAGAAGACGGAACTGTATCACTTCATAGGGAAGGACATTATCAGGTTCCACTGTCTGTTCTGGCCTGGAATGCTTCATGGGGCAGGCATTCGTACGCCCGACAAGGTGTTCGTACACGGCTTCCTCACCGTGAACGGTGAGAAGATGTCCAAGTCCAAGGGCACGTTTGTGAACGCCCGCACGTACCTCGACCACCTTCCTGCGGCTGCATTGCGCTACTACTACGCCTGCAAGCTCTCGGGCACGACGGACGACATGGACCTCAACCTCGCCGACTTCGTGCAGCGCGTGAACTCCGACCTCGTGGGCAAGATCACGAACCTCGCTTCGCGGGGTGCGCAGATGTTGAACAAGCCCGCGCTCGGCGGAATGCTGGGTACGCTTGACGAAGAAGGACGCAAGCTCGTCGAGTTTGCGCAGTCCCGTGCGGATGTCATTGCGCAGCACTATGAAAATCGTCGATTCTCGCAGGTGCCCGTGGAGGTGTCCAAAATCGCCGACGCGGCGAACGAGTACTTCGACCGCCGCGAGCCGTGGAAGACGATCAAGACAGACGTCGAGACAACGCGCGTGACGCTCACGGCTATCCTCAACGTGTTCCGCATACTCGCAATCTATCTCAAGCCCATTCTCCCCACATACGCTGAGAAGTCCGCAGCCCTGTTCGGCGAATCCGACTGGACTTGGTCCGACGCGGCGAAGACGCTGGAAGGGCAGCCTATCGGCAAGTACGAGTACCTCGCCACGCGCATCGACGCCAAGCAGGTGGAGGCGATGGTCGAGGCCGCAAAAGTGAAGCCCGCCTCCAGCGGTGAAGTTGCGCATGAGAGCCGGGCGAGCAAAAACAAGGCGAAAGCTGCGGATCGCGAGCCGCAGGCCACTAGCCAAGATTTTCCCCTCAAGCCCGAAATCGCCTTCCCTGACTTCGAGAAGCTCGATCTCCGCGTGGGTACGGTGCTTTCGTGCGAGACGGTGCCGAAGTCTTCGAAGCTCCTCAAGTTCGAGCTGGATGCTGGCGCGCTCGGCAAGCGCACGATCTTCAGCGGAATCCGCGGGGCGTATCCAGACCCGGCGGCGCTAGTGGGCAAGGAGGTCGTGTTCGTCGCGAATCTCGCTCCCCGCAAGATGAGCGTGGGAGTCTCCGAGGGAATGATCCTCTTCGCGGGCGAACCCGGCGTGACTGGCGGCGTGCTGACTCCGTTCGCAACGGCCGGCGCCGGCACTCCTTGCACATGACGAAGCCGCTTGCCACTTTTTTAAAATCTACATTTTCTACACTTCTACACGGCCAATAACAGGCACGCAGTTGAGGGACTGCGGTCGCGTGGCCCAGTTTGCGAAATTCTCCAAAAACCGCTTGCGGATGTCAGCGGGTTTTGCTACAATTTTTTTGCCATGGGTCAAAAGGCTTGGGTAGGTGGACGCAATTTGCAATAGCTGGGCTGTTGTCCCAAAGGCATGGAAAAAGGAGCGAGATGGAAAGAAAGACACTTGTGGTGGCAAGAAACGCATGTCTAGGCACATGCGTCATAGCGGTATTGCTTTCTGCCGGAAGTCTGATGGCGAAAGTGCCTGAGCCGGATACTGTCCTGTGCGGTACGCTGGCACAGGTGGATGGTTCAGGCGTGCAGTCAACGGCTTTGCGGAAACTGCAGGTCCAGGCCGTCGTGGACGGCGCGGTGCTGGCCGTGGCCGACGTTTCCTCGACTACCAACACATTCGTTCTGCGCATACCAATGGACGACGGAGTTTCTCCGCGCATCCCGGGAACAGCGAAGAGTTCCGACCGAGTGCGCGTGCGCGTTGTCAACACGACGGAGGGAACGGTCGTGGAGACGCAGGAGACGCAGGTGAACGCCATTGAGATTCCTTCCGAACGCGGGAGCGTGATAGCCGTTGATTTCCGAGTGGACGGCACGGTGATGGGGGACGATCTGGATGGTGACGGCTTGCCGGACGTCTGGGAACGGCAGTATGCGGTTTCTCGATTCGCTGGCGTTGCGCCGTTGAGCCTTGCAGAGAAAGACTCGGTCTCAGACAACGACGGCGACGGTTATTCAAATTGGGAAGAATTCGTGGCAGGCACCGACCCGTTAGACAAGTTCAGCGTATTCTCGATCCGTCGCATGGACGTTGGGACGGATACCGTTTCCCTGTCGTTCGGCCCCGTGACGGAAGACCGCATATATTCGCTCCTTTACAAGGCGAATCTCGGCTTGAAGGACTGGACCGTAATCGACCAGTATCGTCCCGTAGAGGCCCAGGACGAGATTTCGTGGGAGGCGGCGACTGGCGGCGGCAACGGCGGATTCTACAGGCTTCGCGTGGAGATGGCGCAATGAGACGCTTCAAATGTAAGGGGTTCGTGTTTGGTGCGGTTGCGTCCGTCGGTCTCGCGGCTTATGCGGCTACGCAGCTGATCGTTCTTGATGCGGGATGGAACCTCGTATCGGTTCAAGTGGGGACGACGCCCTGGACGATTGCCGACATTGAAGCGGCGATTGATGCAGACAACGTGCTGAACGCCGTCTGGGGCTACGACGCCGCGACTGGTACGTGGAAGACTTGCCAGCCGATGCGGGCGGGGTTCCCGAATGACCTTTCCGAGATCCGTCAGGGCTCCGGATATTGGGTCAAGGTGAACGATGCTTGCGTCCTGACGCTGGATGGTGAGCCATGGGAAGGGACGGTCGAGCTGCGCCCAGGCTGGAATCTCGTGGGATTCCCCGGCCTTGGGGCATCCAATCTTGCCTCTTTCTTCGGGAACGCCCTTGCGAACGTCCAGCAGGTCTGGGGGTTCAGCGGAGGTGCTTCCCAGTCGTTTACCGGGTACGACCTCTCGTCCATGCCCCAGAGGAAGGACCTTGCATCTGTCGAACCGGGGAAGGGGTATTGGGTCTATGCGCTCGACACGGTGACGCTCACCGCCATGCCGTCCATTCTGCTGACGGGCGACGTCGACATGCCGCCCTTGCAGGCGCAGGTCATGTACACAGGGGCCAACGCAGCCTATCTTGGACGCAAGGTCAAGCTCGCCGGCGTGGAGGACTCCGCTGCCGACCTGAACGGCAACGGCATTCTCGACGACTCCGAGACGCAGGATACGCTTTCCTTCCCCATAGGCGTTGTGCGCCAGCCTGTCATCATCGGCAACGACGGCGCAGGCGCGATGAACTGGTCCGTATCGGAGAACTGCGACTGGCTTTCCGTAGAGGGCGACTCCTCCGGCACGGTCGCGGGCTCGCGTGCCTACGTCTATCTCCTCGTCAGCCGCGCCGGACTCGCTCCCGGCTCCTACTCCGACGAAAGCGTCATCATCACCGCAGGCGGCGTCTCAAAGTCCGTAAGGGTCAACATGCAAGTCGCCACCGTCGACGGCGACTTCTCCGGCTACGCTTCCGCCACGAAGGTGAATGGCAAGGAGATCGCGCTCGGCAAGGTCGACATGGGGCTCAACGTATTCGTCACCACAAACACGGAGTCGGGCGTGCGTTTCAAGGCCGTCATCGACAACGACCGGTCGCTCCTTTTCCCGCGCGACGTGTTCATGAACGGCGTGTTCTACCTCGGCAACAGCTTCTCTCTCACCACAAGCTTCTCCATGCCTGCGGGCGACCGCAACGCACCGCCCTACGACACCTTCGAGCATGTCGATCCCGCGAACGACCAGGAGGGATTCGGCGACCGCGACTGGAACACCAACGGCGTACTTGACGTGCAGAACCCGTTCCCGTTCCCGGTTCGCCGCTCCGTCACGCTGCTGGGCCAGCGCACGGACGAGAATACCCTCGCGGGCTCCTACCTCGAGACCATAGCCGGAGCGTTGCCGGGCAACGAGAAGATCACCGTAGAGGGCACGTTCTCCCTCTCGCGCAAGAGCTATTCGCCAACCCGCCGCAGCATCTACAACGAACAAGATTCCGAATACGAGGTGATAGGCAGGTCCAACGCCACCTTCGAGCGCGTTATCACCATCGCCGAGGCCGTCCAGGTGAACGGCGTCACCACGACGCTCAACATCGACTTTCCGAAGCCCGAGGCGCTCACGGTCACGCTCACCTCGCCGCTCGGCACCGTCGCGACGCTGCACAACAAGGGGGCTTCCGTCACCGCGCTTCAGGAACTTTCCGACTTTGACGGCGAGAACGGAAAGGGCGATTGGATATTGAGCATCGTTTGGGACCCGATGATCTCCGGCGGCGAACGCGGGCGCTACTGGAGCTGGCTTCTCAACATCGGCGGCATCGCCACTTACGACGCGACGGGACGGCTTGTAGACGAGAACGGCACCCCTATCGCCGGCGCGGTAGTTTCGCTTTCCGGCAGCAACGAGATCGGCTCGCAGACAACGGACGCCAACGGCAACTTCACGCTTACCGGCCTCACCGAAAACGACTACAGCCTTTCCGTCTCCATTCCCGGCTACCAGAACACCTCAACAGGGTTCATGATAGAATCAGGCGACGTCGCGCTTGGCAACATCGCCGTTCCGTCCAAGGCCGCGTCCGGCCTTGAGGGAATCGAGGCGACTCCGACTCTCGGTTTTGCTCCCCTCGACGTGCAGTTCACAGTCGGCACGGGCGGCGCAACTGCTTCCGATGTTGCCGCCGTCGAATGGCTCGAGACAACGAAGGATGCCGCCGGCAATGCGACGACGGCGTCGATCTCGCCCGCTGCAGGAACGAAGCCATGGGCGATAAGCCAGCATTTCGACGAGTCGGTTTGCGAATATTCCGTTACGGCGAACGTCACGAAGGCCAACGGTACCACGGCGACCTACACATACGGCCCCGTCGGGCTGCTCCACTCCGCAATGACGGCGAGCGGCACGGCGTTCCGCCTCTCAAACATCGGATTCATTGGCGGTGGCGCGGGAACGAACATGAACGCCGCAGCCAAGACAACGGTCGGCATGACGTGGACGCCGGACATCCGCTTCGAGCAGCAGAAGCGCGACCCGGCGGCGTTCGACGTAAACCGTACGCCCACGAACAGTTTCAACGTGGTAGAGGAGGACACTGACTTCTTCGTCCAGCCCGACACGCCCTACTACCGCCTCAAGCATGCGGACTCCAAACAGCCCTGCGATTTCTTCTACTCCGAATACGAGCAGCCGTCCGGCGGCGCGGATCGCTTCCGCCTGATCACGACGATGGGCGGTTGCGTGTTCGGCGATTCCCCAGCCCAGGCCAGCGGCCTCATGCTCCAGACCGGGCGGATCGAGGAATGACAATCCCGACTTCAGAAAGAAAGGAACAGACAATGAAAACGACCCTCACAACCATCACCGTCCTCATGGCGGCCATCACGCTCATCGGCGCGGACGCGCCATGCCTCATTCCCTTCCAGGGAAGGCTGACGAACCAGCAAGGGATCGCCTACACCGAAGGGCAGTACACCCTCATCTTCAACCTTTACGACACGGCGGTTGGCGGCACTTCGCTCTGGACCGAGCGCCACGAGAAGGTCGGCGTCGTCAACGGGATGGTCAACCTCTTCCTCGGCTCGATCAACTCGCTTGACGGTCAGGACTTCTCGAAGACGCGCTACCTCGGCATCACCGTCGACGCCGACGGTAACGCCAACTCCTACGATCCAGAGATGATTCCCCGCCAGATGATCATCCCGGCGTTCCATGCGCAGAATTCAAACAAACTCCAGGGAATGGACTGGTCGGCCGTGCTCTCTGGCGACAAGACCATCCCGCTTGCAAGTCGCTACATCAATCCAGACCGGATTCATGACGGAACCATCACGTCCAACAAACTCCATTCGTCAGTCTTGGATCTGCTGCAGCCAGCTGGCATGATTATGCCGTTTGCCGGCCCGGTTGACAAAATACCGAATGGCTGGCTCCTTTGCGATGGGCGCATAGAAAGACAAAACGCCTATCCCCGTCTTTATGATGCCATTGGAAACTCATGGGGGTACACAAATTATCTTGACGAGGCGGCAACTGTAGAGTGTATGGAATTGCAGACATTGGGTACTTACAACCAAAGGTGGAATGAAGCGGGGACAACGTCTGGTCATTGTGAGTCGACAGGAAGCATCTTTGGGGCTGCTCCAGGTCAAGGCCGTTATGTTGTTGCAAATTCATGCTGGCAAGTCGATAAAGGCACTTTTTATTCCAACATCGACAGCAGTCAAGATCATGTTTATGATTTCACGAATGTCGGCCCTGGCACCTATCGCATCTTGTTTACCAAAATGGAAGGAAAGTCTTCTTATTACAATTTGTATCTGACATACGACGGAGGGTCGCAGGCTATTGCCATACCTGATGACTCAATCTTGTCTACGGCTGAATGGACAGAAAGTCCAGATATCGTTGTGTCAGAATCCATACAGCAAATAAATGCCCAGTGGATTTCCAGAAGCGCACCCAAAGACAAGTGCATTCCTGCAATCCAGCTTATACGAGTTATTCCCCCGTCTCAGGCTGTTTACGCCAAAGAGGGGGAATTCCGTCTGCCTAATGCCGAGAATTGGGCGATGTGGCCGACAAACCAGCCGCCTGCCGGCAAGCTGAATTTCATCATCAAATACTGATTGTTGACAGAGGTGCAGCATGAGACGACAATTTCCCCTATTATTAATCATAAGTGCCGTCATGAGCGTTCTGGCGGAGGGGGAGCTGCATTTCTACGCCACTCCCTATCGCGTGCACAATGGCGATGCGGTGACTTTTCACTATCTGCCGGAAAAGGGATTGGCTTTGGATGAGATAGCCTCATGGGTGTGGACCGTTGACGAAAAGATCGTTGCGCGCGGGAAGGGGCCTTCCGGCATCAACGCTACATGGTACGCCGTGTATAATGCCGCGCTGGCGGACTCGGACGGCATCTGTCGCGTGAAACCCCAGTTGACGGTAGTGGATGTGAATGGCGTCACCAACACGTGTGTCGGCATGACGGAAGATTACTATGGTACCGATGGTACGATTGACACTGACATTCTTGTCTGTCCATACAACAAGCGTAATGATGAAATATCCGTGAACTTTTCCGGCGGCCCCAGGCTTTCGACAGTTGGTTCGACAATACGGTTTTATTCTGACGCGGAACTGCTCAAGGACGGCAGGATTGTGCACCAGTCGTGGAACTTCGGCGACGGTACGATGGAGATGGACGCATCTTCTCCAACCCATGTCTATTGGCGCAGAGGCGAGTATTCCGTCTCGTTGACGGTCGATTACGTCCTTAATTCGGACAAGTCCGTCACGAATACGATGAGCGAAACGAAAACGGCCTACATCAACATACAGGAGGATAAAGGTGAACTGTCGCTCGGCCGCGCCTACCGCAAGGGATATCCAGACGAGTACACGTGGAACGACATCATCGACGCCTATTCGGCAAAGGGCGCGGACGGCGACAAGTACGTCTATTTCCATCATTTCGAGCGGGCGTACAACGACGTACTCTCCGACCTCTACCTCGACGTCGGAAACGACGCAAAGCGCCTCACCGCCGCCGAAACGGTTAACGAAATCCTACAGGGCCAGGTGATGCTCGGAAACGACCGGCTTGTGGATGCCCTGCGCCTCAAGTATCCGCGGATGGTCGAGTACGATCCGCTCAACCCGCCGGAGACTCTGCCCTCGCCTCCGGGCGTGCGCGAGGAGACGAAGGCCATCGACGTGGCTCTCCTCGATTTCTACGCCGCGCTCCTCTACCCGTCGGCACTCGTCCAGCGCTACGGCGGAGGCATTCTGCGTTCCCGCGCCACGCCGGGCGCAGAACCATATCCCAGTTTCCCTCGCTACATCACGTTCCTCGACCCGTCGATCAGTCCGTTCCCAGTTCCTATCAAGAACGAGTGCTGGCAGTATTCGACATGCCTTGAGCGCATGGCGCTCGGCTCGTACGAAAAGGCGAAGAAGCTCTTCAACCTCTCGCTCACGGACGAGTCGGCCCGGGCCGAGGCGAAGGCGGAATGCAAGAAGACCGCCATGCAAAGCTACCTCGGCATGGCGCTTCTCGGCGCGATCCAGAGCCGCGACGACTTCGAGCTGAACCAGGGGAACCTCGTCCTCGCCCATCTCTCCAACAGCCGCAACCTATTCGAGATGATCAACGCGGGGTTGAACCCGCTCATCGACAACGGCGACTTCATCCCGAACGAATCTTTTGAGGCGATCTACCAGGATGCGTCAGAGGCCGTTTCCGACGTCCTTGCGGCGGAGGTCAGGGCGCGCCAGGAGGAGAAAACATGGGACAGCTACCAGGCTGAACTGCGCAACGAGCTTTTGAGTCAACGCAACAACTACATCACGCCGCTCTACAATCTCACCCATATCGACCCCGAACTCTACAACAACCTCCAGACGGTGGATGACCAGCGCGACTTCCGTGCGGCGGTGCGGACGCGCGTCGAGACGATCATGAACGACTATCCCGATTCCGATCCGTCGGTTCTTGGCGAACTCGGCGACTATGTGTATAATTGGATTGACCTGCAGATGTCGTACCAGCAAGCCTTGAACAGTGTGCATAATGTTTTCCAGCGTATCGACATTCTCCAGAAGAAGAACTCAGACATCGGTGAAATCATTACAAGTACGGGCAAGAAATTGGCGGCGTTTGACGTGATGAAGGCTACCGCACAGGGAATCGCGCAGGCAGCATTGGCCTGGGCCGCGGCAGCTGATGGTGGTGAAAACTCCATATACTCTCTATTTGGAGTTACAAGCAAATTCTCGGCGGCACAGCAAGCCGGTATTATTTTAGCACAATATGCCATTATTGGCGAGCTTCAAGCCCAGCAAACACTTCTCCAAGCCGCACAGACAGTCCAGATAAACAATGTTGAGACAGCCGCTGAGGTACAAAACATTCTTCTTGAGCTGGCCAACCTCGAAATTCAGGTGGATCGTGTGCAGAATCAGATCAAGCAGGCAGAACTGCAGCTCGACAATGCGCTTTCCAGAATGGATCGCATGGTCGAGGACTTGGCGCATACGCGCGATACTGCGGCGGATCTCTACTTCAACGACCCGTCGTACCGAGTGGTGGTGTCCGACGCAATGCAGCGCGCGGAGGACGAGATGGACTACGCGATCGACAAGCTCTACCGTCTCGCCAAGACACTGGAGTACTGGTGGGCAGAGCCATACCAGAACCCGATCTCCGTACCGGCGAACTGCAACGAGGCGGAGTCTTTGGAGAACCCGCTCTTCGACCAGTTCACGCAGCTGGAGTCGCTCTTCAACATCACATGCGCCGACGAGGCGAAGGACTACCTCGACGCACTCAAGGCGTGGGACAGCAAGCTCCGCCGCATCTCGGTGACGAGCGTGCGCGGGCCGAACAACGCAGGCCCCTACACAGCCGAGCCGATTTCCCTGCGCGAGGACATCCTGGGCTTCCGCACGGACGACGGCAAGATGACGATGGAGGAATCGATCCGCGCGTTCCGAGACTATCTCTCACAGCACCGCACGGAGAACTACTACAACGTGTGGAATCCGTCGCTTGAGCTTTCCTTCGCAACGACCATCGCCGACAACAAGTTCTTCCCCGCGACGGGCGAGCGGTGGAACATGCGCATCGATTCCGTGAGCATCGACGTGTATGCGGAGTCCGGCTTCAGCAAGAAGCAGGTGGCGGAGGTGTCGCTCACGGAAAGCGGACTCGTCTCGATCCGCCGGTTCTGGGCGGAGCCGCCGCTTGCTGACGACCTGATGCACCTCACGTTCAACGTCGGCGCACGGAGCGACCGCACCGCCTACGGCATCACCGTGCCCGCGAAGATCAACGGCGCCACGGGGAACCGTCCCGCAGGGGAGTTTTCCGTCTACGGTCTCAAGGGGCGTCCTGTCGCCGCGACGGACTGGCGGCTCAAGATCGACACGGAGAATCCGAGCAACAAGGACATCGACTTCGACAAGATCAAGGACATCGTGATCCGCTTCACCTACACCTACGGCAACCCGCCCGAGTTTCCGGGCTTCTAGGAAAGTGTTAAGTATAAAATGTAAAGTGCAAAATGAGGATGAGTGTCATGAGTCGTCTGTCATTTGTCGTTTGTCTTTTGTCCATTACGGGAGGGCTGCTGTCTTCAGCCGCCATAGCGGACGCGCAGGGGCGCGTCCCTTCCGCTACGGTTGCCACTGTCGGCGAGACGCCCGTCACTGCCGATGCGGTGCGCATGACGGCGGCGAGGAATGGCTACGCCGTGGGCGATGCCGCCACGGCGGAGCGGGCGCTTCAGGAGACGATTGACTTTGAGGTTCTTGCCGCCGAGGCCAAGAAGGCAGGATACTTCAACGACCCGGACATTGTGCGCACGATCAAGTCGATGGCGGTGCAGAAGCTGGTCTCTGCCAAGGTGGACAAGGAGAATCCGCCCGACTTGCTCACGGAGGAACAGCTTGCCGCCTATTACAAGGAACATACAGAAGAGTTCACCCGTCCGTCCATCGCCAAGGGGCGCATCCTCATGGTGCGCAAGGATCGCGCGAGCGCAACAAACAAAGTTGCGGAGGTAGAGGCTGCACTTGAAAAGCACACCGCCTTTCATGAACTTGTTCGGAAGCATACCGATGATGCCGTTTCGCGGGTGAACGCGGGCGTGACGCCGTGGCTTGTGGAGAAGCAGCCGAACCGCCGCTATCCGTCAGCAGTCGTTGATGCGCTCTTCGCTCTCGCCACCGCACAAACTATTTCGCCCAGGGTTGAGACGTCCGATGCCTGGTACTGGGTGCAGCTTCTCGAACTGCGTTCGGGCAGCGTGACGCCCTACGATACGGCCAAGCGCGGCATTGCGCGAAAGATCGCCGAACGCGAACGCCGTGAAGCCTATTCGGCATACGTGAAGAGCCTGAAGGGGTCTATTCCGGTTACGGTTGATCCCCTTGCAATCACAAATCTCCTGAAAGGCGTCTCTGCAGGCGACGCGCCTCCGCGTGGCCCCGTAAGCATAAAGATGGGGAAGTGAAGGTGTCCACGTTCAGGCATATTCTGCTTTTGTCACTCTTGATTCCCGCCGTCGCCCTGTTCGGCGCGGAGGACAAGGGGAAGAGCGGCATAGGCCCCGGGAAAATCTCTCTGCCAAACGGCCCCGGTTCAATTGAAGGACTGGGAAGCGCGTTTGAGCCGCAGCTCAACAGCGGAACGGCGTCGTACAGCGTCTCCATCGCCGTGCCGCCGGGCGTGGCCGGTCTCCAGCCCGACGTGACATTGCGCTACAATTCCGGTTCCGGCAACTCGCCGTTCGGCCTGGCATGGACGTACGAGCCTATGAACATCCGCCGCCAGACCTCCAAGGGCCTTCCGCGATACAGCGGTGAGGACACGTTCGTCATGGGCGGCGAGGAGCTGGTTCCGCTTTCCGACGGATCGTACCGTCAGGAGAACGAATCCGGGTTCATGCGCATTGTACAATCAGGTGATGGCTGGGAGGTGCGCGACAGGAAGGGAACTCGCTACCTCCTCGGCACGACCTCCGCA
>CAMKJU010000095.1 GCA_946413265.1 uncultured Lentisphaerota bacterium | reverse complement strand
GTGCAGAGAAGCGCGGCCGCTTCGGGCTCAACGCCATCGGGTACATTGCGCTGTATCTCGTAGCACTCGAACCACCCGTGATCCGCGTCCGCCACGCCGTCCCGCACCATCGCATCGTGGTCGTTCACCAGCACGTATTCGCTGAAGCCGCCCCAACCTGATGCGAGGTCCGTCCCCTCAAAACCGAACACCATTCCGCCGATCACCCTGTCGCCAGGCTTGAACTGCGTCACCTTTTCGCCCGCCTCAACGACGATACCGGCGTTTTCGTGTCCGAGCACGAGCGGATACTGCTCCATGCCCGGGAAATGCCCTTCCACGAGCTTGCGGTCGGTAGCGTTGCAGAGCGCCATCACCTCCGTCTTCACAAGCGCCTGGTACGGACCCGGCTTCGGGGTCGGCACGTCGCGTATTTCCATTACCCCCGGACGGGGTACAACCATTGCCTTCATATTCCTTTTTCCTTACCTATACTTGTGATTTCGCTTAGTTGCTTTCGCTGTTGGGAGTTTAGGAGTCTTGGAGGATGGGAGAAATTGAAAAAATTCTCCTTAACTCCGAGACTCCCAATAGCGAAAGCAATCAAAGTTATCCTCATGTTCATTCCTGTGAGAAGCATAGACAACGGGCTTTCACTTTCCCGATGCGAGGTCGCCGTAAACTTCCACAAGGGCGCGATACGCCTTCACAAGCACCTGCGTGCGGCCTTTGTAGAATAGGGCATCCTTCGGATCCGGCTGCACCGTCTCGGCGGTCTTGAGCAGATCGTCCACGACGTTGAAATCCTTGAACATCCCGCACGCCACGCCGCCTATGATCGCGGCGCCCATGGACGTGGCCGCGGCGGTCGACTCGAGCGTATGCACCGGACAGCCGCACGCATCCGCGAGGATTTGCCGCAGCACGCGGCTCTGCGCACCGCCGCCGATGATTCGAAGGCCGTCGTAGAAGGACACGCCACCGTCACGGAAGATGTCCACGATGTACCCCAGGTTCATCGCCACGCCTTCAAGGACGGCGCGCATCATGTCGGCGCGAGTAGAGGCAAGGTTCAGGCCGATGAACGCGCCGCGCGCGTCGGGATTCCACCACGGCGTGCGCTCGCCCAGCATGTACGGCAGGAACAAGACGCCGTTTGCGCCGACGGGCGAAGTCGCCGCCTTCGCGTCGATGAGCGCGTACTTCGAACCGCCCGTGCGCGCGGCCTCGGTCGCTTCCTCTCCGCACAGCTGTTCCGCGAGCCACTTGAAACTAGACCCGGCAGTTTGCATCGTACCCGACGGATGCAGATAACCCGGCACGCAGTGCGCCCAGTTCATCGTCCGCATTTCGGGGTCCACCACCGGCTCCTTCACGGTGAGCGCAATCCAGCTCGACGAGCCCATGCAGTTGTACGCCGAACCGGGCCGCACGCACCCCACGCCCACGCCCGCCGCGCTGCCGTCGCCGCCACCAACCGCCACCGGAGTACCCTCAAGAAGTCCCGTCGCCGCAGCGGCCTCTGCCGTCACGCCGCCCAGGATTTCCGTTGACGGAAGTGCCTCGGGGAAAAGCGACAGCGGCATTTCGGCGCAGGACAACACCTCGTCCGACCATTTGAACGTGTTGATGTCGAAGGCGTTCGTGCCGCTCGCATCGGAATAGTCCGTAGCCATGCGTCCCGTGAGGCGGAAGTTCACGTAGTCCTTCGCACAGAGCGTCTTCGCCGTCTTTGCAAAAACCTCCGGTTCGTTTGCGCGAAGCCATAAGAGCTTTTCAAGCGTGTAGGACGCGCTCACGCGGTGTCCGACAATCTTGTAGAAGCGCTCCAGCGGCATTCGCGCGAGGATGGCGTCAGCTTCGGCGGAGGCGCGCTGGTCGCAGTAAAGCATGGACGGACGGAGCGCGCGCCCCGCCGCGTCCACGGGCGTGCAGCCCATCATCTGCCCGCTCAACGCCACGGCAGCCACGTCGCGCGGATCCACGCGCGCGCTTTCAAGCAGCCGGCGCGTCGAATCGCACACCGCCTTCCACCAGTCGTCCGGGTTTTGCTCCGCCCAGCAGCCGTTGAAGAAACGCGTGCCGTACGTGGCGAGCACGCTTCCGCGCGCCGTACCGTCCGCCGCGTAGAGAACGGCCTTGTTACCGCTCGTCCCGAGGTCATGCGCAAGTATGTAGTTTTTCATAGGCCTTTTTCCACGAACGCGCAGACAAGCGTGTAGTTGTCGGGCGCGCCATACGAGATCACGTCACGCGCGAACGCCCTCAGAACCTCTGCTGGAGTCTTCGCACTGCCGAGGAGCGCGGACACCTGTACGTTACTCAGCACGTCGTGTACGCCGTCGGTGCAGAGCAGGTATCGGTCGCCGGCGCGGATGTCGATCTTTCGCCATTCGGCACGTACCTTGAACCCAGTGCCGACGGCCCGCGTAAGAATGTGCGAGAGCGGGTTCTTCCGGCTCTTCAGCGCAGCCGCGTCCGCCGCATTGAGATGCGCACGGCCGAGCTCGTCGCCAACCGTGTGGTCGCGCGTGAGCTGAATGCACTTCCCCTTCCGCCACCTGTAGATACGGCTGTCGCCGACGTGCGCGATCACACCGCGCGAGGGGCGCACAGGATCCGCCAGCAACACTGCAGCCGTGGACCCCATCATCTTGATTCCGCGCTCCTTCATGTACTCGCGGATGCGCGCGTTGGCCGCCTCAAGCGCGGCGCCAGTTCCTTTAACGCGCTCGCGGAATCCCTCGGAAGGTGTAGCCAGCAAGCCGGTCAACGCCTCGCAGACCCACGAACTCGCGAGCGCGCCATCAGCCCCGCCGCCCATGCCATCCGCGACGGCGAGAAAGAACTCTTCCTTGCGCATCAGGTAGGAATCTTCGTTTTCAGGACGCACAAGCCCGCGGTCGCTTGTCGCAGCCACGTCGAAGCGCAGCGGTCCCTGCGACTCATTCCCACACCCGAACAGACCGGCCAGCCATTTCAGCAGGTTCATCATGCCGCACCCTCCCGGGAAATCGTCTCGACCACCGACGTGGCCGTGCCATCCGCAAGGCGCGTCGTGAGCCGCACGCCTGGCGCAATCCCCTCCACGCCGCGCACCACGCGTCCTTCCGTGTCGAGCGTGATCGAATAACCGCGTTCCAGCACGCCGTATGGCGAAAGATGACGCAACCCTGCGGCGGCAGTTTTGAGACAGCTCTCCGCTCGCTGGTAGGCCGATGTCATCGCGGGGTCGAGACGCAACGCCACGCGCTGGAGCCGACGTTCGAACACGGCCGCGACCTCCTTCAGATGCGCGCCGAGGCGGAACGAAAGGTCGTCGATGTGCTGCGCGAGCGATTCGTACGCCTGCTGGGGCGCCTTCTCAAGGCGCGCCGAGAGCTCCTGCACGCGCGCCACGAGCTCCGCCTTCACGGGCACGGCGCGTTCGGCGGCGATGGACGGCGTGCCGGCGCGGAGGTCCGCCACGTAATCGCAGAGCGTCGTATCGGACTCGTGTCCCACGGCGCTGATCACGGGAATGCGTGAACCGGCGACGGCCCGCACGACAGGTTCCTCGTTGAAGGCCCAAAGGTCTTCCACCGACCCGCCGCCGCGTCCGACGATCAGCACGTCGGGCACCCACGCGCTCGTGTTGAAGAACTCGATGCCGCCCACGATTTCCGTTACCGCGCCCTCGCCCTGCACCTTCACGGGGAAGAGCCGTATCTCAAGGTTGGGGAATCGGCGCGTGAGGACGGTGCACATGTCGTGGATCACCGCACCGGAGGGCGACGTGACGATGGCGATGCGGTGCGGAAGGAACGGCAGCGGGCGCCGCAGGTTGGGATGGTCGAGCTTGTTGAGTCCCTCGGCCTCCAGCTTCGCCTTCAAGGCATTGAATGCCGCCATCTTGTCGCCCACTCCGGCGATGCGCAGACGCTTGACCTTAAAGGAATACTGCCCACGCCCCATGTTGAGGTCAAGTTCGCCCTGCGCCTGCACCTTGAGGCCGTCCACGGACGACTCGCCCTGACGGAGCGCCGCACGGAAACCTTCATCGCAGTTGCCCACGTTGAAGGCAAAGAGGACGCAGGAAATCGTCGCGTTCGCGTCCTTCAGCGCGAAGTAGCGGTGTCCTGAACTGTAGATTTTGTTACCGGAAATCTCGCCCTCGATCCAGACATCGGCGAGTTTCGCGTTGTTGGAGAGGAGGTTTTTGCGAATGGACTGCGTAAGCGCCGTGACGGAAAATACCCGTCCCGGTGGCACCACGCCCTCGGCAGTCGCGGTCACCCGCGCGCCTCCATCGGCTCGTAGGGACGAGACCGTTTGTAGACGGGCTTGTACGCGGGACGGATGATCGGACCGCCGTTCACGAGCTCCTCCATGCGGTGCGCGCACCAGCCGACGACGCGGCCGACGGCGAAGAGCGGCGTGTAGAGGTCCTGCGGTATGCCGAGCATGTCGTACACAAACCCGCTGTAGAGGTCCACGTTCGCGCACACCTCACGCGCGGCGGGGTGAACCTGACGGATAATGCCGGGTCCCAACGTCTCGATTGCGTCGTAAAGTGCAAACTCGTCCATGCGGTCGTTCGCCTCGGCGAGCATCTTCGCCTTTTCCTTGAGGAGCTGCGCGCGCGGATCGGAAATGGTGTACACGGCGTGTCCGAGTCCGTAGACAAGCCCCGTGCCGTCGCCTGCCTCGCGGCGCACGATCTTGGCGATGTAGTCGGCCACCTCGCCATGGTCGGTCCACGTGCGGATGTTCCGCTTCATTTCCGCCATCTGGCGCATCGTGCGGAGGTTCGCGCCGCCATGACGGCTGCCCTTGAGCGAGAGCGTGGCGGCGGCCACCGTGGAGTACATGTCCGAGAACGAGGAGGTGATGACGTGCGTCACGAAGCTCGAGTTGTTGCCGCCACCGTGTTCGGCGTGGAGGATGAGCGCGAGGTCGAGCGTCTCAGCCTCGAGCTGCGTGTAGGTGCCGCTCTCGCGGATGAGCGTGAGGACGTTCTCCGCCGTGCCGTGCGTGGGATCGGGGTAGCGCATCATCAGCGCGCGCCCGAGGTGGTAGTGGGCCTTGGCCTGGTAGGCGTAGGCGGCGATCGTGGGAAAGCCCGCGATCAGCTCCACGGCCTGGCGGAGGTTCGTCTCGATGTCGAGGAGGTCGGGCGTGGTGTCGTAGGTGTAGGCTGTCAGCACCGCGCGGGCGATGGAGTTCATGAGGTCCATGCCCGGCGCGTGCACGATCGCCTTTTCCTTGAAGCCGTCGGGGAGACGACGATGTTCGGCCAGCAGCTCCTGCCACTCCGCGAGCTGCGCCGTCGTGGGCAGCTCGCCAAAGAGCAACAGGTAGGCACATTCCTCGAACCCGAAGCGCTTCTCGCGTTCGCAGGCACGGACGAGGTCGACCACGTCCACGCCCCGGTAGAAGAGCTGTCCGGGGACGGGCAGCTTCTCACCTTCCGAGACGACGTAGCCGTGGACGTTGCCGATGGTCGTCAAGCCCACCAGCACGCCCGTACCGTCCGCGTTGCGAAGCCCGCGCTTCACGCCGTACCGCTGGTACAGCGCGGGATCGATCGCGTCCACGCGCCGCACGTCGTCGGCGCGCGCCTTCAGCCAAACCGAATCAATCATCTTCCTTTCTCAACTCTCCTCTGCTCATCCTCACCTATTCACTATTCACTATCACTTATACGCTATATCCAAGCGGTGCGCCCTGGGTTGCCTTGTTCGTCGTGGGAGTGCCCTTCTCGAGGCCGCGCCACGGACGGCCGGGGAGCGCCCACTCGTTGTCGCCGTTCGCCGGCATGGACACCTCGCCCTTCTCGAAGTCGGTCGCGCGCGGCAGGCACTCCATGTTGTAGTACTTGCTGTTCTCGTCGGAGATGATAGACGCCATGGAGACGATCTGTCCCGTATAGCAGGAGATGCGGCCGATGATCGCGCAGGCGGTGGACATCGCCACCTGCTCGCCTTCGTTGAAGTAGGGGCCGGTCTTCATGATGGAGCGCAGAAGGTCCCAATGCTCGATCGTGGTGGGGCTGCCATCCTTGAAGTCGCCGGAAAGCTCGAGCCTCTTGTTGGTGCCGAGCATGCGCACGGCGTGTCCGGCGGAGATCACGGAGTCCTTGGTGCGGAACACCTCGCCCACGCCGCCGCCCGAGCAGCCGTCGATCTGGCGGCACATCGAGTGGATGTGCACGCCCTCGCCGTAGTCGAAGTCGACGCTGAAGAAGTCGTACTGGTTGCCCGAGACGCGGCGCATGCGCGCGCCAAAGCCGAGCGCGCTCTTCGGATAACGCCCGATGTACCAGTTCGCGATGTCGATGTTGTGGACATGCTGCTCGCAGATGTGGTCGCCGGAGAGTTCCGTGAAGTTGAGCCAGTTGTTGCACAGGTACGCCGCGTTGCTCATCCCCGCCTCGCGCGGACGCACCCACGGCACGGCGCCGTTCCAATAGACATTGCCGCCGATGATCGGGCTGACGATGCCCTTCTGGAGCGCGTCTGCAATCAGACGGTAGGCGCGCGAGTGGCGGCGCTGGGTGCCGGCTACGATGGTCAGCCCCTTCTCGCGGGCGAGCTTCGAGGCGGCGATCATCAGACGCACGCCCGGCCCGTCCACCGCCACGCCCTTTTCGGCAAACACGTGCTTGCCGGCCTGGATGGCCGCCATCGTGTGCACGGGACGGAACGCGAGGGGCGTGGTGAGGATCACGATGTCCGCATCGCTCGCCATCACCTGCTTGTAGCCGCACGCGCCGCCGAACGCGAACTTCTCGTCGAAGCCGAAGCGCTGCGCGACCTTCTTCGCCTTCTCGACGAAGAAGTCGGCGGCCGCCACGACCTTGATCTGCACGTTGCAACCTTCTTTGCGCAGCAGCTCGGCGGCCTTGTGGATGTCGCCGAGGGCGCCGTTGCCGCGTCCGCCGCATCCCACGATGCCGACCTTGAAGACGCGCGGCGCGCCCTCGGCCTTGACGATTGCAGGCGCGCTCACCGCAGCGGCGACGCCAACCTTGAGGAAGTCTCTACGATTCATTTGTTTTTTCCTTTTTTTGGTTTAAAGTTTTAGGACAGAAGACAAGTTTTGATTTTAAGATTTTAGGACAGAAGACAAAGGACAGCAGACAAAGGTTTGAAAAACAATCCTTTGTCTTTTGTCATCTGTCCTTTGTCCTACCATTTTCACTAGCCACTAGCCACTAACCACTAGCCACTCACTCACGCCTCTTCCCACTGGCGGCGCAGCATGGCGGACATCTTCACGAGGATGTCGCGCTTGCCGGCGTTATCGGGATAGATAGGCTTGTTCTTCTCGTTGCGACCGATCTCCTTGAAGCCGGCCTCCACCGACACCGCCCCGCGGTAGCCGATGAACTTGAGCCCCTTGAAGCCGTCCACGTAATTGTCGGCCGCGCCGTCCGATCCCGGTATCTTGCGCGTCGCAAGCGAGGCGATGTGTACGTGCGCGAGCAATGGACCCGCCGCCACGAACGCCGCGAAGAAGTTCGGCTCCTCCCAGCGCATGTGCCAGAAGTCGCCCATCACCTTGCAGCCCTTGCCAATCTCCTGCGCCATCTTCGCGCCGTCGGCCACCTGGCGGAGGAACGGCGTCTCACCGCGACGAAGCGGCTCCAGGACGATGTCCGTACCGCATGCGGCGGCCTTCTCGGCAAGGCGCTTGCCCGTGTTCTCTACGAAGTCGGCGCGAAGCTCCTTGAGACCCACCTCGGGCCTGCCGCGCGCCGGACAGATGATCAGGCCCACGCTCTTCATCTCGCCGAGAATCTCGAGAATGGGCATGAACTTCGCCACCTCGGCGTCGTTTTTCGCCTTGTCGGCGTAGTCAAAGCGGGAGGGGCCGCACGCCGTCGTGAGCATGAGGCCGCGTTTCTTCGCGCCCTCGGCGACCTTGAGTCCCTTCTCGCGCAACCAGCCGAGGCCGGACGGCGTCTCAACGGCCTGGAAGCCGTTCGCGGAAAGGAAGTCCAGCTTCTCGTTCACGTCGTCGCGCACGGGGATTCCGCCCCACTGGAGGCAAAGGTTCAACTGCGCGGGCTTTGCAGGCGGCGTCAACTTTGGCATGCCGCCTGGTAGGGACGCCTCGCCGAGGCGTCTGTCGCCACGGGCGGTCGAGCAGGCAGCGGCCAGCCCGACCACTGCGCTGCCCTTCAAAAAGTCTCGTCTGTTCATTCGGTCTCCTATTTGGGTGTATGTGAGGGTGTATTTTACACGAAACGGCGGAAAAAATCTAGCCTTCGCCCTTAGTTTTTTTCGTTCGTCGAATCATCATTTTCCGCCGTCGCGGCACCGCCACGCATGAGCCGCCAGATTTTTGCTATAATAGACGGCGAGCAAACCCACCATGACAATATTCATTATAGGCGCCGGGTTCACCGGCATGCAACTGGCAAAGATGCTTGTGCTGGAACGTAACAAGGTCGTGCTAATTGACAATGACGCCGAAAAAGTGCGCCATGCAAGCGATGCGCTCGACTGCACCGTGCTTGAGGCGGACGGCAACAGCATTGACGTCCTTGAACAGGCCGGCATCGCCTCGGCCAATGCCTTTGTGGCCCTCACCGGTGACGACGAAGTCAACATGATCGCGTGCCAGATCGTCGATTCGGCCTATCCCGACATCCTGAAGATCGCGCGCGTGCGCAACTATGCCTACTACTCCGCCGTGGAGAGCGCAAGCCGCCGCAAGAGGACGTCCAGCAAGGACACGGTGCGTGCGATGTACGGCATGGACGCCATGGTCAACCCAGACGTCGAGGCGGCGAGCGCCATACATCGCGCAGTCGAGTATGGCGCCGTCGGCAACATCATTGACCTTAAAAACAACTTCATGCTGACAACGCTCAGCGTTGGAAGCGACAGCGTCCTCGTCGGACGGTGCATGCGCGAGCTGCCAGGAATAGACGGTTGGAACTTCCTCGTCGCGTTCGCAGAGCCGGAAACCGGGGCGCTGATTCCCAGGGGCGACACCGTAATAAACCCTGGCGACACGCTTGGCGTGGTGTCGCGAACCGCCGACGTCGCCCAAGTCGCGCAGTTTGCGGATGCCACGCACGAGACGTTCCGGCGCATCGTCATATTCGGCGCAGACCGCGTCGGCTCGATGCTCATACCCCTTATCGCGGAAAAGCGGCGCAGCACATTGTGGCAGATGATCTTCGGCGGCAAATTTCCCGAAAGCAGTCGCGAGGTGATAGTGGTTGACCGCAACGCGGTACGCTGCCATGAGATCGCCGAGAAGCATCCCAACGTGCGCGTTCTGTGCGGCGACATAACCGACGAGGCCCTGATGAGCGAAGAGGACCTTTACTCATGCGACTTGATAGTGGCGGCTTCCGGAAACTACGAGCTAAACCTGGTTACGGCCGCATACATGAAGTCCAAAGGCGCGAACAAGGCCGTCGCCCTTACCGCCAGCACGGCATACGGCGCTGTCGCACGGAAACTCGGAATCGACGTAGCCGTTCCGATGCGCGGCACCGTGGTGGACAGCATTCTAAGCCATCTGCGGGGACGCAACGTGTCGGCCATCCACTCCGTGTGCAACCGTAGCTTCGAGATCGTGGAGGGCGACATTTCGGACAAGAGCAGGTTCGCAGGCAAGAAGCTCCGTGACCTTGCAGACCTGGACGGCGAGTTCCTCCTGCTGCTGGCAACGGATTCCAACGGCGTTACGGCAATACCAAACGGAGACTCCGCCCTTGAAGCAGGTTCGCATGTTGTTCTGATCGTCAGGTCCGGCAATACGGATCTCCTTGCCAAGATTTGCGGGAAATAGGGGCATTCCATGCTGCTTTCGATTTTCAGGGTACTCACTTACATCCTTGGCATTGCCGGATCGGCGTTACTTCTGCCCTTGGCGGTGGCATTGGTTGATTCCGACCGGCGAATGGCGCTTGTGTTTCTCATCCCGCTTCTTGCCGTGTGGATCGTTGCCATAGCATTTTGGTTCGCGGTGAGAAAGCGTCCAAAGGTGTTCGACGTCAAGAGCGCATTCGGAGTCGTCGGGCTGATATGGATCGTGATATGCGCTTACGGATCCATACCCCTCTATTTCAGCGGTGCGTTCCCTTCGTTTTCCGACGCGATCTTCGAGAGCGTGAGCGGCTTCACGACTACTGGCGCGTCTGTTCTGCAGGAAGTCGAGACGCTGCCGCGAAGCGTCAACCTCTGGAGGTGCGAGACGCATTGGCTCGGCGGCATGGGTGTCATCGCGCTGGCGGTCGCTCTCATTCCGCTTCTGGGCATTGGAGGTTTCCGTCTCATCAAGGCCGAGACGACCGGTCCGGACAAGGAAAAGCTCACGTCCTTCATCGCGAACACGGCCAAGTCGCTTTGGCTAATATACGTCATGCTCACCGTTAGCCAGATACTACTGCTCCACTTCGCCGGCCTCGGCTGGGTCGATTCCCTTGCGCATGCCTTTTCGACGATGGGCACCGGCGGCTTCTCCACTCGCAACGCGAGCGTAGGCGCGTTCGGACTGCCCGCCGTAGAGTGGATATGCACGATCTTCATGCTTCTGGCATCCGTCAACTTCGCCCTATACTACAGACTCTTCACCGGACGCCTCCGCGAAGTGGCGGGGGATTCGGAGCTCCGCGCATTGATCATAGTCGTTCTCTCGTCAATAGCCGTCGTAACGCTGTTGGAATACAATGCGTCAACCCCCTTTTCGCAGACAGTCCGCAATGTCGCCTTCCAGACGTCGTCCATAGTTTCGACGACAGGCTTTATGACGGCGGACTACACCCGATGGTGTCCGCCTGCCCAGGTGGTGATCCTCCTGCTGTTTTTCATCGGCGGGTGCTCCGGCTCCACGGCCGGAGGCGTAAAGGTCATTCGATGGACGATTCTTGCAAAGGAAATCGGAAACGAGATGCGGCGCATCGTCCATCCGCACCAGGTGTTCACCCTGCGCATAAACGGCAAACCGGGGCACGAATCGCTAATACCCGTCGTAGCTTCGTTCATCTTGACGTACTTCATCCTCGTGCTTGCGACGACCTTCGCAGGCGCAGTCGCCGGACTTGACGTCTTTACGGCGCTGTCCGCCGCCGCAAGCATGGTGGGGAACATAGGACCGGCGTTTGGGCAGCTTGGCCCCACGGCAAACTACGGCTCCCTGCCAACGGCCCTCAAATGGTGGTACTGCTTCGCGATGCTGGCGGGACGCCTTGAGATATACACGCTGCTGATTATGTTCGCCCGCGGATATCAGTCCATGTCTACGCGGTCACTGCCGCGCATGAGGAACGGGGCCTGAGTCTTTTTTCTCGCCGGTGTGCCACGTTATGAAGTTCCAGAAAATCGAGTGGCGGGTGCGTCCGTCGGGACGGGTGCGGCTCTCCCAGAACGTCCAGAACGGCGACAAGTTGCGGTCTATGCCCTCCACATGACGAATCGGGATTAGCTCCAGCACGCGGTGGTGGGAGAGGCCCTTATTCGTCTCGCAACTCCAGAACGGCCATAGGCGCATGTAGGATGAGATCTCCTGCGACGTGCCGTCCTTCGCCTGCACGGTGCGGCGCTCATGCGTCCAGAACGGGAAGAAGTTGAAACGGTCCTCCCGAGTGCGGTCGGTCGTGAGAGTGGTACTCTCAATCAGCTGCCAGCCTACGCGCCAGGTACGTTCCTCTGGTTTGCGTTCCTTGCCGGAGGTGTACGGATAACTGTGTACCGACTCCCAGAACGGCCAGATGCTGGTACGGTCGCGCGTGGAGGAGCGCAGCACCTCCACGAGTGGCCACGGGAGACGCCAGCGCGTGGCCGAGTCCGTGCGGGTGTATGAGAAGAACGGCGGCAGGAAAAGGTCCTGCTTCTCCCGCGCACGGCGGATCTGTCCGTATAGCGGCCAGCCCATCCACGACCAGCCGGCACCGGAGGTGTCGCGGTCCTCGTCGTACGACGCCCAGGTGGCGATCGGCCAGAGGCAGTAGCCGTGGCTGCTCTCGCGCTGGCGCGCCGTACCCCAGATGGGCCACACGCCCAGACCCTCGCGCGGCGCGTCACGCCATGTGACGAAAGGCCAGAGGACTCCGCGGCTGCGCACGCCCTTCACCGTGTACGTCTGCCAAATGGGCCACAGGACAAACTGCCAGTCGTCCATGAAGAGGAAATGCGGATGTTCGCCGTAAAACGGGAACGCGCCCCAGTAGCCATCGCCTGCGCGGTCCTTGCCGCAGAACCAGAACGGGAAGATGTTGAAGCTCCATGAGGGATCGCCGTCGCGCGCGTCGCCGTAGGCGATGAGCGCGCGGTACCAGGATGCGTCGTTGTGGTAATGGTAGGCGCCGAGGGGCCAGAGGACGTCGCGAGTCACTGTGCGCGTAGCGGGATCGCGCACCTGGGAGTAGAACGGACGCACCGCCCAGAACGTGGCGGGACCGGGTTCGGCACGGCGGTACTCGAAGAACGGACCTACGTGCCAGTGGGAGCGTCCCCTTCCGCCCGTACGGGCCTCTTCGGCCTCCACGTCCGCAGCGGAAACGGGCAAGGCCGCGAGCGCGGCAAGCGCCGCAAATCCGGCAATGGCGTTCGCGCGCATGGCCATTCCCTCTCGCTACTTGCCCTGCGCCTTCTTAAGAAGTTCGTCGTACACGGCGCGGTCGCGCTCGGCCGTGAGTTCGTCACGGCGCTTGCCGAGCGAACGGAGCGTGCCGCGGGCCTTTACAAGATCCTTCTTCGCGAGCTGGACGCGGGCGAGGGTCAGCTGCATTCGGATGTCTTGTCCATTCGCCAGTTCAATTGCCTTCTGGATACACTGTTCGGCCTCGTCCAGGTTCTTGTTCTGGTCGAGGAGCGTGGCGCACAGCGTCTCCCATGCAACATAGAGCCTGGGGTCCGTGGTCTTGGCATCGCGCGCGTACTTCTCAGCCTCAGGCAAGCGGCCGCTCTGGCGGAGAAGCTCGGCGAGGTCGTTCTGCGCGGCGGCAAGCGGACGGGATGCGGCGACTGAAGTACGCAGGAACTTCTCGGCTTCGGAAATTTTGCCCTCCCTCATGCGGATCGAACCCATGATCCAGTTGGCGAACGCATGTTTGGAGTCCAGGCGGAGAATTTGGAGGGCATGGCGCTCTGCGCTCTCGGGATCGAGCAGTCGATAGTCGTATTCAAGCACCATTGCGCCGACGCTGACTACGGGACGGCTCATCCATGCGAGTTCAAGCGCAGTGCGCGTTTTCTTCTGCGTCTCCTTGTCGTTCCCCTTCCGCATCAGCGCGAGCGCACGCGTCATCTGCATGAAGAAGTTGCGCGGGGAATCCGACAGCGCCTCCATCCTGGGCAGGACGACGTTGTCGATCTCGGCCAGTATCTTCTCCTTCCGTTTCGCGTCTTCGGTCTTGTCCGCCTGCTGGAGTATGACGCCGGCGAGGAGCGCCCATCCCTGGATGGAATGAGGCTGGAGGTCGATGATCTTCGAAAGAGACAGGCGCGCCTCCTCGAGGTTGTTGTTCATAATGTGCAGAAGCGCCTCGTCGAATCGCACCGTCCCCTCCTTCGTGGGCACCTTGACGGCCCGCTCGAGGTAGGACTTCGCCTTGTCGACCGCCCCTTCCTGAAGCGAAATCCGCCAAAGGCCGATGAGTGCCTCGTGGTTAGTTGCGTCTTTCTCCAGCGTGGCCAGATATGCCTCGCGGGACTTCTCGATCTGCCCCTCCTGCGCGTAGCAGCTGGCCAGCATGTTCAGAAGTTCCTTGGCAGGCTCGTTGCCTGACGCGAGGTCGATGGCGTACTTGAGGTGCGCAAGTGCGTAGCCCATCTCGCCGGACCGCGCCCAGTTGAGACCGCTGCGCACGAAGAGCTCAGGGGAACGGACGTATCCGTAGTAACTTGAAAGCAACCTGATATTGTAGCGCCTGGTCTGGTCGTCTACAATGTCCTTGAGCTGCTGTTCGATCTCGCGCCGCCGCACGGCTATGTCTCTCTTGACGCTCTTCTCCTTGCCGGAGCGGAAAATCTCGTACACGTTGAACAGCGCGCAGATGTTGTCGCAGTCGATTGCCCCGAGGACGAGTTCGTACATCTCGTATGCCTCCGCGTCATGGCCGGAGTCCTGTAGTACTACGCCGAGGTTGTTGGCTATGAAGCCAAGATGACGCCTCAGCTCAAGGCGACTGCGGTCCACCGGGTCCTCGGTATTGATGATTTCGCGCGACCCCTTCCGGCTGTCGGAGCCGAGAATCGGCTTCATCTTCTCCCAGAACGCCTCGAAATCGGCTTTGGCCTTCAAAGCGTCAACCGACTTGATGTCCTTGACTCCCCCGAAGAAAATGCATTCCGGAACCGGCCGGCAGTCGCCCCAGAGCCAGAAGTCCGGCCACCCGAAGACTGCAACGTGATTAGTTATTTCAGAATCGTTCTTGAACCACAACTTAAGGAACTCGACCATGCCAAGCTCCCTGAGCGTAAAGGACAGGTCCTTGTCCGTCTTTTCGCCGGCCGACACCTTCTTCTCCTCGACCAGATCGGCTATCTGCTTGCAGTACGCCTTGTACTCAGACTCCTTTCGGGGCTTGATGCAGATGATGTTCAGCTCCTGCCTGCGCGCGGCTGCGGCCACGCGCAGATGCGCGTCCAGCTGTCCGTCCGTAATCAACCATGTGCGCGTTCCCATGCGGTCGAGCAGTTCGTTGGCGCAGGCGTCCGCAAACTCGCCGCGGTCGC
>CAMKJU010000094.1 GCA_946413265.1 uncultured Lentisphaerota bacterium | reverse complement strand
ACGCCGTCTTATCGACATACACGTAGCCCCTGCGGCGGATCTCGCCGAAGTCGTTTGAATCTTTGTTGACCGTCTGCATGGCGCATATTATACCAAAAATTCCTGCCGTGCGGAACGGACCACTCACATCGCGGCGACGAGGGCGTTGCCGAACGCGGAGCAGGAAATTTCCGTTGCGCCTTCCATCTGGCGGGCGAAGTCGTACGTGACGGTCTTCGCGGCAATCACCTTGTCCATCGCGGCGATGATCTTGTCGGCGGCCTCGGTCCAGCCCATGTAACGGAGCATCATCTCGCCGGAAAGGATGAGCGAGCCGGGGTTGACCTTGTCAAGGTTCGCGTACTTCGGCGCGGTGCCGTGCGTCGCCTCGAAGACGGCGACGCCCGTCTGGTAGTTGATGTTCGCACCGGGAGCGATGCCGATGCCGCCGACCGTCGCGGCAAGCGCGTCCGAGACGTAGTCGCCGTTGAGGTTGAGCGTGGCGATCACGTCGTACTCGGCGGGGCGCGTGAGGATCTGCTGGAGGAACGCGTCGCAGATGCAGTCCTTCACCGTAATCGTGCGGCCGGTCTTCGGGTTCTTGAACTCGCACCACGGTCCCTTGTCAATCAGCGTCGCGCCGTAGTCGCGCTTCGCAAGGGCGTAGCCCCAGTCGCGGAACGCGCCCTCGGTGAACTTCTGGATGTTGCCCTTGTGGACGAGCGTCACGGACTTCCGGTCATTCGCGATCGCGTAGTCGAGCGCGGCCTTCACGAGACGCTCCGTGCCCTCCACGGACACTGGCTTGATGCCGATCGACGCCGTTTCGGGGAAGCGGATTTTCTTCACGCCCATTTCCTCGATCAGGAACTTCTTCACCTTCTCCACCTCGGGCGTGCCGTTCATCCACTCGATGCCGGCGTAGATGTCCTCGGTGTTCTCGCGGAAGATCACCATGTCGGTGAGCTCGGGGTGCTTCACGGGCGAGGGCACGCCCTTGAACCAGCGCACAGGGCGCAGGCACACGTAGAGGTCAAGCTGCTGGCGCATCGCCACATTGATCGAGCGGATGCCGCCGCCGACAGGCGTGGTAAGCGGGCCCTTGATCGAGACAAGATACTCGCGGCACGCGTCGAGCGTTTCCTGGGGAAGCCACGTATTCGGACCGAACACCGCGTTCGCCTTCTCGCCGGCGTACACTTCCTTCCATTCGATTTTGCGCGCGTCGCCGTAGGCCGCCTTCACGGCCGCGTTCCACACGATCATCGCCGCGCGCGTGATGTCGGGCCCCGTGCCGTCGCCTTCGATGAAAGGGATAATGGGATTTTCGGGCACAACCAGACGCCCGTCCTGCATGGTGATTTTCTCGGGTTTCATTACATTCCTTCTTTAGTCGTATGCATTACACCCTGTAAAACTCTTCCCAGCCCTTGCGCGGCGTGCCCTTCGAGCCCTTCAGGAGCGCGTTGGCCTCGTCGTCGCCGACAATCTGCTTCGTCGCCGGATCGAACTTGAATCCGCGGTTGAGGCGCTGGGCGATGCACCCGAGGCAGAACACCTCGGAGAGCGGCCCCGTGACGGAGAAGGGAGAGCGCGTCTGCTCCTTGCCCATGACCGCGAGGAGGAAGTTCTTGTAGTGGTTCGAGCCCGGCTTCGGATACTCGGGCACCTTACCGTCCGTGTCGCACATCAGGATCGGCGACCCGTGCGACGCGCCCTGCCAGACCGTCCCGTCCTTCATCTCGAAGAACTTGCCGGGGACGAGCCTCTTCGCGGCGTCGGCCGCCGTCGAGCCCTTCGCGGCGGGGATGTCGGGATTCCAGCCCTGCGGACGGTATCCCTTCGGCAGCGTCGGCTTGTTGCCGGTGCCCTCGTACCAGTCAAGCTCAATCGCGGGACGCTTCCCCTTCGCCGCGAACTTGAACGTGAGCGTGTCCTGCATCGGGAACACGAACGGGTTCCAACCCTTGACGTCGCGGATCGAGACTTCCGTCGGCAACCCCAGGTCGAAGAAGCGGTGCATCGTGTCCATCGTGTGCGCGCCCCAGTCGCCAAGCGCGCCGTTGCCGAAGTCGTACCAGCTGCGCCACTCGCCCTGCACGTAGTCCTTTGAGTATTCGTGGTACGTCGCGGTTCCGAGCCACGTATCCCAGTCTATTCCCTTCGGCATCTTCTCGCCGGTCGGGAACGCGGAGACCTTTCCCTTCCACTTGTGCCAGCGGCGCGGGTTGTTCATGTGCGCCGTGAGGTGCTTCAGCTGCGAAACGTCGATGACGCCCGTCTCGACGTAGTGCTTGAACTGCCAGTAGTTCGCCCCGCTGTGTCCCTGGTTGCCCATCTGCGTGGCGACGCCGTACTTCGCGGCGGCCTGCATCAGCAGCTCGCACTCCTCGAACGTGTGGGCGAGCGGCTTCTCGGAGAACACGGGAAGCCCGCGCTTCATCGCGGCCATCAGCGCGGGGAAGTGCGAGAAGTCCGGCGTCATGACGGCGACCGCGTCGATCTTGCCCTCCATCGCGTCCAACATCTTCCTGAAGTCGGTGAAGCGCGGCACGTTGGGATAACGCTTCAGCGCCGCGACGCACTGCTTGCCCTCGAGGTCCGTGTCGCACAGCGCGGCGATTTCGACGAGCTTCGTGTTGGCGAAGCTCCTGATGTCGCCCCACGCCTGCTGGCCGATGCCCACGCAAGCGAGGCGCACCTTGTCGCCGGACTTGAACGTGCGGCGCCCCGCGAAGCAGGAATACGCGCCTGCCGCAAACGCCGTCTGGATGAACGATCTTCTGTTTACTTTCATGGTCATGCCTCTTCTTTCTTCGATGTTTGTTTCAAGTTCCTCTTATCGACCTGTCGAGCGCCCGGTTTCTTCTTGCTGTGGTGGAACGTGGCGCCGTGTCCCGTAAGGACGGGTACGCCGAGATGGTACTTGATCGCGAGCGCGCGAATAACGAAGATGAGCGCCATGCCTGAAATGTTGCGCACGTATACGCTCTCTACGCCGACGAAAGGCAGAAGGAAATAGAGGATGCCGCCGGCCGCGCATGCGAGGGCGTAGAGTTCCTTGCGGAAAATCAGCGGGACCTCGTTGATGAATATGTCGCGCAGAATGCCGCCGAACACCGCCGTCACGACGCCGAGTACGATGGCGCACCACGGCGCGTAGCCGCACATTATCGCCTTGTGCAGGCCGATCATCATGAAAAGTGAAATCGAGATAGTGTCGAAGGCGAACCACGTGATCTGCCCGCTGATGAAACGCCGGCCGAACAGCCAGATGGAGACCACGGCGAGCGCCGTCACGAGCAGGTAGGAGGGATCGGTCATCCAGAAAGGCTCGACGCGTAGCAGGATGTCGCGCAGAGTGCCGCCACCGGCTGCGGTTATGAAGCCGATCACGTTCGCGCCGAACCAGTCAAAGCGCTTGACGCTCGCAAGCCGTACGCCGGATATGGCGCCCGCAAAGGCGGCTATTAGTTCCAGCGAGCGCATGAAGAAGTGTATTTCGGCCGAAAGGTCTGACATGGCGTCATCCGCCTGGAGGTCATTTATGCCTGCGCAAGCAGGTCGTTGCGGTAGAGGGCGCGGACGGCGTCGCAGTCCTGCGTATGCCCGGCGCGGTAGCTCACGACCGTACCCACGAAGCGGTCGGGGCCGGTGAGCGCGAGGGCGGCGAGCAGGTCGAGCGCGGCACGGTGCCAGACGGGCTCAAGGTACTTATTGGTTCCCTGCAGCGGGAAACGCGGCTCGCCATACCAACGCCCGGGGCCGTGGATGAGGATGTTCTTCTTGTCGTAACCGAGGTTTCGCGTGTCGGCGAAAAGGAGGCCGACAGTCTTCGCAAGCAGGTATTGGCGATGCGTCGCGTTGGTGCGCGCGTATGAAGCGTATCGGAACGTCTCGGGCGTCACGTCGAATACGACGCGCTGGTCGCCTATGATAGTGTTCCAGTTGATGGCCACATCGAGACGGAGACGGCGCGCGCCGTCGTCGGGCAGGAACAGGAGAAAATCGCCGCGCGTGCCGCAGAAGGCGACAGGCTCCTTCACGGTCACGTATGTGGCGTCCTCGTCCGTCTCCACGATGCCCGCCTTCTCCACGGCCTCGACGAGCGGGAGGGACGACTCGTCGAAGAGGGGCGGGTCGCCCGAGTTCGTCTTTAGCACGACGTTGTCAAGGCCGAGTCCGGCCCGGAGCGCCACGATGTGCTCAACCATACGCAGGTAGTTGTGGGGAGAGCCTGAACGCAGCACGAGGTTGCGCGCAGACGTCCAGAGGTTCGCGATGTCCACGCCCGTGTCCAGCTGCTCCGGCTGGTCCGTGCGGCGAATCCACCAGCCGGGGCGAGTTGACGGCGCGAACGTGATCGTGCGGCGTTCGCGTCCACGAAACGTGCCCACGCCCACCACGCTCTCCTCGGAGGCAAGCGTGGTGCGCTTCGCGGGCCAGCCACGCCAGTTCTGCGGCGCGAGACGAACATCGTCGACTGGTTGCGCGTTAAAACGCGCGAGCGCGGCGTCAAGGGACGCCTGGGACCCGCGTACAAGGCGGCAGGTCGGATAGACGAAGCGCGCGGATTCGGATGTCACGTTCACTTCCACTTCTTCGGCTCGGTGGGATTGTCTACGATCTTCTGTATTGCCGGCGTGATGACGGGCTCGCGCCCCGTCTTGCCGCGGAACATGTCTACAAGCTCCGAGAACCAGACGCCGAACGAAGCGTTTGGATTGTTGAGGGATGTGTCATACTTGGGATCTCGGAAATAGAGTTTCCTGCATCCCGGATCTAAGCACAGCACGGTGGGATAGCAGGCAATATCGGAGAACTTCGGCGCGGCGCCGCCCCTCGCCTTCGCGATGGCACGCGACGAAACGGCGAATTTCGAGAGGAATTCCGTCTCGTGCGGCTTCAGCGGGCGCGTCTCGATGGCCGTCGGCTTCGGTGGCGGCCCCCTGCGCCTGCCGCGTGTCTGCGGCACTTCAGGTTTGCTCGGTTTAAGTCTCCAAACAAGCAATACGCAATTGGCAGGCACAAAGTCCTTGGCGAACTCCTTCCTCCTCAATGCCTTCGCATCAAGATGCTTCGACTTTTCGTCATCGCCGACAATAAGCGCGACCAAAAGCGGCTGCTGGCAGTTCCACGCCGCCTCCTTCGCGTCGGCGAACTTCGTGTACATCGGCTTCTTCGCCTTAAGTGCCTTCGCCACAGCCGCCTCTGACGGCTTCTCACGCGCCGGAGCCTCAGGAACCTTTGCAGGCTTGGCCTCTGCCTTTGCGTCCTTATCATCTTTGGCCTTCGCGGGCTTGCCCTCCTGAGCCTTCGCGGGCTTGGCCTCCTTCTTCGCGTCATGGGCGGCGGCGGACACCAGCGGTGCGCATGCGAGCAGCGCGGCGACAGCCGCAGCGCAACTGATTTTCATCGTCTTCATTATCTTTCCTTTCCGGCGAGACGGCGCGCGAGCACGGGCAATCCCGGATCGCGCGCACCAGCCGTAACGATTGCGCCGAAGGCGTCGGCGCGCGCGCGGAGATATTCCTCCGCCTCCTCTAAGCCGGAAACAAGCTTCACGGTCCCAGGCGCGTCTCCCAGGAGTGCCGCGAGGGCGTCGGAGTTGACGCTGCGGTCCGCTGTGCCGCCCGCGTCATAGACGGGCAGCAGCACGAGCGCGTCCTGCGGACGCATCACGCCGCGAAACGCCGCCGCGAGCGGCTCGAGCATCTTCCGCAGCGGGCCGTAGCCGTGCGGACGCCACACCGCCGCCACTCCGCGCGGATACGACTCCGCAAGCGTAGTCCACATCGCGTGAAGCTTCTCCGGATTGTGGGCGTAGTCATCGTAGACGGCGACCTCTTGATCACCACACAGGACTGAACCAACGCGCTGAAGACGGCGCTCCACGCCGGGAAACGTGGCAAGCGCTGCGGCAGCCTTCGCGGGATCCGCCCCGAGCGCAATCGCCATCGCGAGCGCGAGGCGCGCGTTCGCGCGGTTGTGCGCGCCAGGCATCGGGAACACGCCAAGCGCATCTTCCGCCTCATGGATGAAGCGGCAGGAGTGCCGCTTCCCCGACGGATCGCGTCCGTCGATGACGGGGCCGGGGATGTCGCGGATGAACTCGTCGAAGACGGAGTCCATCTCCTCCTTCGAGTAGTGGTCGGCGGAGGCGTTCGTGACAATCGCGGCGTACGGATGGAACGCGGTAAGCGACTTGTCGCTTTCATCGACCTCCGCCACGGCGTACTCGCCAGCGCCATTCCGCACGGAACCCACTCGCGTGCCGTTTGCATCCCAGCCAACGACCTGCGCGCCGTTGACGACGAGCGGATCGAACCCGCATTCCACAAGGACATGTCCAAGAATGGCAGTGACGGTGGACTTGCCACACGTTCCTGCCACGGCCACGAGCTTACGCGCGGAAAGCAGTTCGGAAAGCGCCGCCGCGCGGTGGACCACGGGGATGCCGCGCGCGCGCGCCGCCGCGAGGTCGGGGTTCGTATCCTCGATGGCCGTAGAGACCACAAGGCGATCCGTGCCGACGCCAATGCCAGATCCATCATCGGGGAACAGGTGAACCCCTTCGGCGGACAGCGCCTCCAAGACAGGCGTGCGCCGCCCGTCCGCGTGCAGAGAGCGGTCTGCGCCCGAAACGGCGTACCCGGCGTCGAGATAAGCCTGCGCAAGCGCGCTCATCCCGACGCCGCCGATGCCGACCAGATGGATCGAGCCTCTCATCGTTCCAACCGGTTACTTGCCGATTCCAAGTGTCTTGAGCGCGCCGCCGCCGAGGTTCTTAACTCCCTCGCCGAGGTTCTTCGCGCCCTCGCCGATGGCCTTGCCGGCGTTAACGGCCCCTTCGCCGACGGCCTTGCCGGCGTTCTTCGCGCCCTCTACGGCCTTGCCGGCCGCGCCCGGCGCGCCGCCCAGTACGCTGGTCGCCCCCCCCAGCACGTTGGTCGCGCCGCCGCTGATCGCGCTGGTCGCGCCTCCAAGCACGTTGGATGCGCCGTCCAAAACGTTGGAAACTCCGCCGCTCACGATTTCGCCGGCACTTCCAAGAACGTTCGTCACGCCGCTGCCGAGCGCCCCTGCCAGATCCCCGAATCCGGTCATCGCGCCCTTCGCCTTGTCCATCACCTGGTTGGCAACATCCTTGAGCGTCGCGCCTTTCTCAGACGTCTTGCCGATGTCCGTGAAGGTAGGAAGCGGAATGGGCAGCGTAACCTTGCGCCACTGGAGTTTCGTGCCGGTGATTTCTAGCTTGTCGATCTGCACGCGCGGGGTGTCGTCCTTCTCTTCCTTCTCCTTGTCCTTTTTCTCGTCGGCAGCGACTTCCTTCTTCTCGTCCTTCTCGTCGCCCTTGATCGGCTTGAGTATCGCGTCGAAGTTGCCCACGCCCGCGTCATTGTAGACGAGTCCGGCGTAGGTGGAGTCGACGATGATGTCGTGGAACACCATGGGCTTCTTCGACAGGTCGGCCGTCTCCATCCCGATGCTGAGCGACTTGAGGCTGAAGGCGTCAGGTTCGGGGAAGCCCTCGGGGTTGACGAGCTTCACGCCTTCCAACTTGATCGTGGCGGCCGACGACTTGCCGAAGTCCGTCACCACCAGCGAGGTCAGCTCGAAGCGCCCAGTGTTGACGGCGACCTTCACGTTCTTGATCGTCACCTTGTCGATGACCACCTTCGTATCGCTCGGCTCTTTTTCCTCCTTCTTCTCCTTCGGCCCGAGTTTCTTGTTGACCGCAGCTATGATGCGGTCGAAGTTGTTCGAGCCAGCCGCGTCAAACACGTAGCTCGCGTACGGCGCGTCGATCATGATGTCGCGCACGTGGATCTCCTTCGACAGCAACGACGAGACCTCCAGGTCCACGCTGAGCGATCCCAGCGCGAAGGCGTCTTTCTCTGCGTACCCCTCGGGGTTTGCGAGCTTGACGCCGGAAACGAGCAACTTGCCCGTGTAAGGGTTCAGGTTCAGGCGCTCTATGTTGAACGCCGTGTCAGTGTAGCCCGGCACGATCATGCCCGCGAGCGACGTCCCGACGGGGTTGATCCACAGCGGCAGCGTCAGAAGCGCCAGGATGATGAAGATGAGCAAACCGCCAATGGTCCACAACAGGCCCTTGATGATTCGCCGCATCAGCGACTTTTTCTTCGGCGGATTGGCCGCAGGTGTCTCGACCGCAGGCGTCTCCGCCGCGGAGTTTTCCGTTTCTGGTTTTGTTTCCATTGCTTTCTCCTTTAAGATGTGCGGGTATATTTTACCCTTCTTTGAGGGTTCCGGTCAAGGCAAGAAGTACATCTTCTTCAGTGACCACCCCAAGTTCGGCGCCGGTCGCCTCGTCGCAGACGACCGCCACCGGGCTGCGGTTGTGCCTCATGAGAGGCAGGATGTCGTCCCCGCGCGTCATCGACGGAATGCAGAAATGCCCTACTTTTCCAGGCCTGCGATACTCCTTCATCTCTGCCAGGTCCCTCTCGGTGGCCGGATGCATGAGGTCTTTCGCGAACGTCGCCTGGAGCATCAGCACGCGGTCGATCAGGCGCCGTTCGAACTGCGTGAGGCGCGTCGCGTCGTTGCGGTCGGCCACCAGCATCCGCAGGCCGTCGCGCGACACGCCCAGCTTGAGCGAGCGCGGCTGGCGCACGCGGAACACGACGCGAACCAGCGCCGAGAACGCCGCCACCGGAATGGCAAGCGCGAACGCCAGCCAGCGGTACATGCCGGAGGCCCACAGCGAACGGCGGAGCGGACGCGAGGCGAAGATCAGCTTCGGCAGGTACTCGCCAAGGAACAGCATCAGCACGGCAGCCGCGAGCGACCACGCCGAACGCACGATCGGCGCGTTTGCGAACAGTCGCGCGCCTAGCGCCGCCGTGGCAGTGGAGAAGAGAACGGCCGCGAGGTTGTTGCCCACAAGGAGCGTCGTGAGGACGCGCGACATGTCGCCCAAAATCCGCGCCAGACGTTTCGCGCGCGGCGCGGACTGACGCACGAGCGAGAGCAGGCGCACGCGCGACACGGAGAGGAATCCCGTCTCCACGCCGGCGCAGAACGCCGCCACCGCCAGGGAAATAGCCATGAACACGACGAGGATAGTGGTCTTGGCCATCAGTCGTCATCCTCCTCGTCGTCAATCACTGGCTTCACGATGAGCTCGAGAATGTCGCCGCGCGTGATTATCCCCGCCGTGCCGCCCCAGCGGTCCTCCACGAGGGCGATGCGCCGACCTGTCTTCATGAATAGGACGAGCAGGTCGTCGAGGCCCTGGTGCTCCGAGACGCGCAGCGGCTCGTCAATGGCCGCCGACACGTTCCGCGCGGGGTCAGACATCAACCGCTCCGTATCTAGAAATCCCTCGATGTGGTCCATGTCGTTCCGATATACCGGCAGAAACGGATAGTCCAACTCCTCCGCAAGACGCACCTTCTCGGCGTCAGGCAGAGTCGCCTCAATGCCCTTGAGCCGCACGCGCGGCGTCATCTCATTGAGCGCGTAGAGGTCCGGCAGGCGCATGATGCCCTCCACCATCGACGCCTCCTCGCGGTCAAGCTCGCCCGAGGCCGCGGCTGACTCCACGACCGTCCGCAGCTCGTCGTCGGAAAGTGCGCGGCGCTCCCGCGTGAGGAGATCGCCGAACACGCGCGACCCCGCCACCATCAGCGCGGAGAACGGCTTGAGCACGATCCGCCAAAACAGCAGCAGACGCACGCAGAACGCCGCCATCCGCTCCGCATGGCGCATCGCGTACTGCTTCGGCATGATCTCGCCGAACACCAGCAGGAGGAACGTAAACGTCGCCACCGAAACCGCCTCGGTGCCCGTCTCCACGAACCGCAGCATCACCATGTAGCCTAGCGAGGCTATGGCGAAGTTGACGAGCGTGTTACCCGCGAGAATGGTCGAGAGTATGAGAGCCGGTTCCTTCTGCCAGCCGGCAATCCGGCGTGCGACCGAGGGCTTTGCCCTCTCAATCGTCTGGAGCTGGCGAGGCGTCAGCGAGAAAAGAACTGTCTCGGCGGAAGAAAAAAACGCAGAGAGTACGAATAAGACCAGCAGAATCAGTATAAAGGCCAAAACCATAGGCTCAGTCATTGTTCACAAATCTCAATTGTCACAATTGTCCACAAATATCAATGTCAAGATAACAAGCCTCATTTATATTTGTGATTTGTGAACAATGATGGCATTGAATATTTGTGAACAATATTCACAGTTCTTGAAGCGATTCCACCGTGATCTTCGTGCGGTGGCGCGACCCGAGCGTCTCCACTTCAAGCACGGAAACCATCCAGCGCTCACCGAACTTCTTCACGCGCGTACCCCAGAGCCGACGCAGGGGCTTCATGCCCTCGCCCAGCTGCTCGGCCTGCATGAGGCAGCCAGTCTTCTTGTCCGCCCACAGCCGCACGGCCTCGAGTCCCTCGATCTTCGTCGGCGGACGCACGAGGATCACCATGCACGTCTGCCCGTGGACCGTCTCGCCCTCGCGTTCCGTCTCGTACTGGGCGTCCGTCCACCAGAGGAAGTCGAAGGTCAGGTCGAGCCAAGTCACGTCGGTGTCCATCACGCGATCAAGCGGCGACCCTATGGACTGGTCCGTCCCGTTGGACACGAGCTGGATCGTCGGCCGCGCGTTACCACGGCGCGAGATCTTCACGGACGCCAACTCGTTCGTCTCGTGCCGCGCGAACAGTGAGACCGACAGCTGCGTCGACTCGTCGCTCCGCCGCATGACGAGCCTGTAGTCGCACTCCCTCTGGACGATCCCCTTGCGGTTGCGCAGGATCAGCGCTCCCTTCAATTCTATCGGACGGTACGGCAGCATCTCGCGGCACGCGGCCAGCACCGCCGTCGCCGATGCCGCGCGCGTCAGCTTCGGCGGTTCCTTCGCCGCACGTGATATCTCGTCGAGAACAGTTGCGTCCTGTGCTGCGGCCACGATGGACGCCGCGCACGCACACGCCAGCAGAAACCTCATTTTCCAACTCCTTTCAGTCGCGCCTCAAGCGCCTTGTTGACCGGCCCGCCAACCGTTCGGCCGAGCTCGTAGTACTCCCGCGCCGACTCAAGGTCGCCTCCCTGCATGATAAGGAGGTTGGCGAGATTGTAGTACGGCAGATACGACCTCGGATGCGCGCGCATCGCCCGTTCAAGCGTCCGCTGCGCCGCATAGTAGTTCTGCGTGCCCGTCTGCGCCGCTGCACGCAACAGCAATGCGTTCAAATCCTTCGGACGTTCATTCAACATGGACTCCAACAGCACGTCGGCGGCCGCGTAGTCCTGCGCCCGGAGATCAGCCATCGCCTGCGCTATGCGCCCGTTCCAGTCCTTTGGTAGAACTTTTGGAGGCCCGCTTTGCGGCACGTCATCAACCTTCTTTTCTTCTTTCGGCGGAGGAGCAGGGGCCTTCGCCTCTTCTTTCGGCGGAGGTGTGGGTTGTTTCACATCTTCCTTCGGCGGAGGCGGCTCCTTCTTCGCCTCATCCTTCGGTTCGGCATCATCGTCCTTTTGGGGCGGTTCCGTTTTTTTCTTATCTTCCTCTTCGTCTGCGAGCCCCTGCTCCTTTTCCCACCGCTTCTCCAGTTCGGTAGTGTCGGTGACGGACACGGGGCGCATGTTCTCGTTGACCTGCGCGAAGCGGATGGCGTCGATGGCCGCGGTGCAGGCTGCACGCCGCAGACGAAGCGGGGCGAACTCGGCGCTGGCTGCGCGGTCCGGGTACTCCGTCTCCACGCGGTCGAGCTCATCAAGCGCGAAGCGGTAGTTCTCCAGCGCCTTGGCAGTGTCGCCTTCCAAGGACGCGTCCTGGGCAAGTTCGATGAAGTCGTTAGCCGGTTCGAGCAGACGGTGCAGGCGCGGCGGCGCGTTGGTGCTGTCCCTGTCCGCGCCGAACGGCCAGTACCACGCCCCCTGCGCGCACAACGTCAGTGCACCCGCCAAAAGAAAAAGGCTTGTTTTCATGGCGGGTATTATAGCATTTCCGGCCGCCGTTGCGCAAGTAGCGCGTAATCAACTTCACCTTACGGTGCGGAACATGTCCAGTGCCGCGCTAGTCGCCGTAAAATGGTTGTGGCAAAGTAGCACCGGCTTTACAGCAAGGGTAGGGCGAGCCATCCCGGCGAGCCACCCCACTCTTCGCCTAACTTGGTCGTCGGCCTCTTTATCTGATGTACATGACAAAGGGCTTGTTGTCTACATAGCACTCCATGTGTAGATTAGGATCGGATTGTCCACGGCGAACAACCTTTGCGGCGTTCCATGTCGAATCGAAAAGGAACAGCGGCGGCGTGACCAGTTGCGTGAACGCTGACTGGCCGTTCACCGTTGCGGCAAGCGAGCGCGGCGTTCGATTCCCATTGAGCCGCAGTTTCCAGTCGAGCGCAGTGCGCCCAGAAGTGCATGCACTGGAAAACTTGTCGCCGGTCACGAGATTCGCAACCTTCCACTCTCCGCAGCCGTACCCGATGGACATCGTCTCTTCCGTCCGCGAAAGGAGGCCGTCGCCGTCCACGTCACGGCCGAATACGACCTCAACGCCGTTGGACGAAGTTGCGTCAAGTTCGATCTTCAATGCAAACATCTTCGCGTCACCTCGCGAAGTGTCGAACACGCAGTTGGTGACGACCTCGCAGTCGTCGTACTCCGGCGGTGGCATCGACGGCATGACAAGCGCGGCGGCAAGAAGTGTGGTTGCAAGTGTCATGGCAAGTTCTCCTTCACAATCAATTGCCTTCTCCGCCCATATTAATCCACGGTAACGGCTGACCAGAGGAAAGAAGTTGGTTGGTGACGGATATGAAATGATTTTGAAAGCGAGTCCACTTACTGCACGAAGGGATGTTCGTATTTGACAAAGTCGCGGAAAGAAACTCAAGCCGATTGGAACTCGTGGCATAACCAGGATAGTAGCGTCTCCAAAAATAATCATAATCCGCACTGAGCTGCCATTCCGCAGGGTCGTGGACGAAGACCATGGCAGCCCTGTCGCAGACACTTTGCGAGACAAGATTTGACTGGCTTGCGGTAACAACCTTTGCCGCATATTCAAAGCATTTCGCTCGGTCTTTCCACGTGAAGTCAACACGGTTAGTGAATATAGCCTCCATTGTGGCTGTGGTTTCATCGCTAACGGGCGAGAAACGTATGAGCCTGCCGATTTCATCCCTCCGTTTCCATCCTGGGAGCGTTGGGTTCAACACGAGTCGGCGCATGTACGGAAGCGCGTTCGTGTAGTTCATCGACACGCACTGGGCGGTCGCCTTAAACGGCAAGTCCCTATCGTTGTTAGTGTAATCGGTGAAGTCCGTGTCCGCCATGACCGCGAGGTAGGCGTCAAGTGCCGCTTTGCGCCGTTCAACCGGCCAGTCGCCCTTGAGCCTGATCCCGAAGAACACCTCTGGCAGATTGTATTCGGGCTCGATTGCCTCATAGTCCAGAGTCAGAACGTGCGGCATCGGCTTCTGCGCGACACGCAGCATCCTCCTCACCGCATACATTGTATCCTCGGGCAGGGGATTCGAGCAGAATGCTGCCGCCGCGAACAGCAATGCCATCCCGGCGATAAACACGGTCTTGATTCTTCTCATTTCGCGTAAACTCCTTCATTTGTAGGTTTTATGCTTGTGGCACCTACCTCGCCAAATCCACGACTCACTTCTTGCTGGTTGTTGTTGTTGAGACATTCTACCATGCCATCAGGTATGTCGAAGTTGTAGTGATACGCCACCTCTTCCCCGAACATGAGAAACTGCAGAAGGATGCTTCGGTAAGTGTCTGTCGAGGCGTAGAAACCGCGTCCTGTCTCTGCTCCCCAATCGCGCGGATGAGACTGGAAACGAGATGCTGAAACCGGTAGGTCGACATCTGACACCACCAATGTGTCTTCGTCGCTGTTTTCGTCGTCTGTGACCTTGTATCTGTCGTAACAGTCCCATAACCCCAGCATGTGGCCAAATTCATGCGCAAGAGTTAACTCTGAACTCTCGCTTTTCACGAACATGCCACCGGGCACTCTAAAGCCATTGGGACTACCATCGTCTCCTGCACCTTTGCGAATGTCGCCTACAAAATAGACGTTTATACAACCACTGACGTTGTGAGCTTGAATGAGAGTCCTGACCTGACTTGACACGACCGTTCTGCGAAAAGGCCACAATCCAACCCGCTCATGCGCAACGATGTTCCAGTACTCCGAAGAATTAGACAGCACTTCAATTTCCAAGAGGTTGAACCTAATCCCAACTTGTCTAAAGACTAAGTTTGCGAGCTGAACGCGGTTAAGGATTTCATCTTCTTCCATCGCAACCCCCAAGCCCCGCTCATTGTCGGAAGTGACCACAAACGCCCTCACGTTCAGCACACGCTCCTGGACAATCGGCAGTACGAACTGCGGCTGTATCTCGTCGCCGTTGAAACGCGCCTCAACCGTAACCACCCCATCTGCAGCAGTAGGCGTTACGACCACCCGCTTTCCGACAGTCGGATTTACGGTCGCAGAACCTTCCTTCACATGCCAGTGAATCTCGCTTTCTTGAAATGGCCCGTTGTAGTCTACACACAACACGGCGTTGGTCCCATAGACAAGACGCGACGGATTCACGATTCGCGGGGCTGACACATCCCGCTGCGAGTTCACAAGCTTCCGCAGCGGCTCGATGCAGCGGAACGTCACGGAGTCGGTCAGCGGCTCGCCGCCATCTGCGGGAGTAAACGTGGCGGTGATCGTGCCCGTGCCAAGGTTAGGGCACGACATGTAGATGGAGCTGCTTCCCGTGTGCGCAAAATCGTTGGTCACCGCAAGCGGGAATA
>CAMKJU010000093.1 GCA_946413265.1 uncultured Lentisphaerota bacterium | reverse complement strand
ATGCTCGTCACGGAGTCTGGGATCGTAACGCTCGTAAGGCCGCTGCAACCCCCGAACGCAGACCCCCCGATGCTCGTCACACCGTCTGGGATCGTAACGCTCGTAAGGCCGCTGCAACCTCTGAACGCAGAACCCCCGATGCTCGTCACAGAGTCAGGGATCGTCACGCTCGTAAGGCCGCTGCAACCATTGAACGCAGTACCCCCGATGCTCGTCACGGAGTCCGGGATCGTCACGCTCGCAAGACCGCTGCAGCCGGAGAACGCCCCCTCCCCGATGCTAGTCACGGAGTCGGGGATCGTAACATCACCATTGACGCCACAGACAAGCGTCTTGCCGTCACTAGAAAGCAGTAGGCCGTTTTGCGATTTATAGGCAGCGTTTGCTGGGTCAACAGAAAAAAACGCCAGTTGGGCGCAGCCGCCGAACGCAGTGTCGTAGGCGCCAGTGTATGGATTACACTCGATGATTTTCGCCACGGAGTTGCCTATCGTCACACTCGTAAGGCCGCTGCAACCGTAGAACGCACCGAATCCGATGCTCGTCACCGAGTCGGGGATTGTCACGCTCGTAAGACCGCTGCAGCCGGAGAACGCATTAGCACCGATACTCGTCACCGAGTCGGGGATTGTAACACTCGTAAGACCGCTGCAGCCGAAGAACGCATAATCCCCAATGCTCGTCACGGGCTTGCCGCCGAGCGTGGCGGGAATCGTCACGACATCCGTCGGCTTAGGCGAGATGGCGGCAGACTTATAGCCGCCGTAAATCTGCGCCGCTTTGCCGTAGCTACTATAAGTCCAAGTGTAACCTGTATCAGGGTCTGTCCATGTGTCGGCACGAACGATAAAGATAGAAAAAGTGAACAACAAGACAAGCCATCCTTTAGCTTGGTAATTCAGTTTCATGGAAGAGCCTCCTCCTTCTATGACGATTTTGACCGCCACGGTAAGCCCCATTAGACCATGAAAACAAAAGATTTCATTCCGGTCCATCAAGGGCTTACCGTGGCATCTACTCCTTTATCACAACATTAAGGTTGTGGCCAGCCAAAATGAATAGCCTTCACAAATTCTTGCTCCCGGATTTGTTGGCCGATTTCCGTCCACACTTCCCGTACGAGCTGCGGATCTGCAACGGTACATTTAAACTTCTGTGTCAATCCCAGGCTAAAAACTTCGCAACCCGCAACCCTATTGATTGCTTCGGCATCCAAACGACATCTAATATAATCCGTTACATCGCCCGTATATCTTCTTGAAGGAACAAACGAGTAAACCGGACAATCGGCTGTAAAGCCAACACCGCGATAGAAGGTGAAATTTCTACCCAGTGGTAGTCGTTTCAGCGTCAAGTCCCGATATTGGTCGGAGCAGACAATATTATTTACGTGATTCGTCGTGTAGTCAACACCTGCTTGTGTCACGAATACCGTGTCAAGGTAGTATTCCCTCTGAATGCGTGACACAAACAAGATCAAAGAGCCAGCACCCAATTTCCGCAATACGCCATTGCTGGACTGCTGACAGTTGGAATACTTGAATGTATCGCCAAACACGCACGGATCGGTATTTTGTAGTCCATCTCCGCATCCGTCGTCACTGTCATCACTATCATCACAGCAATCTCTTCTTGTATTTTCCATCCCCGCCGGGACAACTGGATGTTGGATTTCATGAAGATACCACGCATGAATCGCGTCTCTTACGCTATTCAGACGCGTGGCGACAGTAGGTCCCTCCCACTCCGTCCAAAATGTGAGTTCGGCATTCTGCTGCAACACTCCATTGTCGTCCACATAGTCGCCTAAATGTTTGACAAGCCGCCGGCAATGTCTTCCTGTATTCCAGGCGACATCATATCTGCCGTCAGCGCGTAATTCCGAATTAGTTTCACTAACAGGAAATTCCTGTCTAGGATGAATAAACTGTACTATACGCATCTCATTTCTCCTTTCCCGCACCTCACGATTGGACACGTCGCGCTTGGCGCGGGCTGAAGCACCGACATGTCTGTTTCCCCTGTTCAGACATCGGGGCGGTGGTGGAAACATGGCACCTCCTTCGATGCATCAGAGTAGGTGCGTAGGATGAACCTTAATGAGAAACACCGAAGGAGGCGAAACTGCACGAAGGCAGTGCTTCTTCTGTGCGTCTCATTAGAGTTAAGTTTCCTACGCTTCACTCTGACGCTATCCCAAACGCGGCGTACGGCTACGGTTGCTCACCGTCTGGCCCGCGCGGGTAATCTGTATGTCCCGCCCTTTTACGAGCAAGACGTGAAAAGCATATCACAATCCCCCGCCGGTTTCAAGCGGGATTTTGGAAAATTGAAGTTTTGCGCGCGGGCGTGTAGAGATATGTGGATGCGCGGCACGTCATGTATTGCAATATGTGAAGTACCTAAAACAGAAAGACGTGTCCTTCAACCCTGTTCCTAAACTGTTAGGATTCAAGGTGCGACATGGAATACTCACGTACGCGGTAAGTGAAATCACGTAAAATGAACACACGATTGGCAAGAGGTTCGTTGATGTTCTCCATAAACCACCTGAGGCGGGCATGAATCGCCGCTCGATTCGGCTGCCGAAGGGCCACAACGACAATCCCTGCATGAGTAGGATGAAGCAGAGGAACGGTATGATAGAAATCCCTGTCAGAAGTCAAAATAGTCGCACCAAGGCGCTGGGCGGTGGCAAAAACAGTTTCATCGTCGTTGCCAAACTCGCATACGTCATCAAACAGTATCGCCTCGTGGCCACATTCCGCTATTAAACCGACCGATGACCGAGGGAAATTCTCATCAAGCAAAAACTTCATCGCGCAACACTCATGTTGCCGTATGGGACATCCTCAAATCGAGCAAGGGAACCAGCAAATGCGAACACGGCGGACAAATCTTCGGCCGTGATGCCAGGATAATCCATGAGGACATCCTCGATGGAGTCGCCTCCGGCAAGGGCTCCCAGCACTTGCGAAACCATTACACGCGTACCACGCACGACTGGTTTGCCGTGGCAGACGGACGGATTGATCTCGATTCTATTGTTCAATGCAAAGGGCATAGCCGAACTCCATTCTGCTCAATTCCAACGCAACGAATCGCGGTCACGCGGGATGCGTGACTCTGCCGTTGCGCGGGTAATCTGTTGTCCCACCCTTTTACGGGCAAGACGCAAGTAGTATATCCCATTTCCCCGCCGGTTTCAAGCGGGAATTTTGGTTGGAGATTCCCCTGATTTTTCCTGCCGACAAGGTCTTCCCGCGCTAAACGAGAGGACCATGAGACATAAGCGAAAAGAAAACACTTCCGGTGCGGAGCGTTGTCGGCCCCTGACACATGCGACCTCCGGCTCCGTGCGGTCGGCATCCTCGCTCAATGCCTTTTCCGATCCCTTGCACGACACTTTTCCTCCCGCCACCTGTGCACGGTCTCGATTTTCCGCCATTACCACATCGATTTGCCGCCAAATTACATATATTTTCCGCCAAATCCATGTCAATTTGGCGGCAAATTGCCCCCGTTCCAGCACGGTGTCTCCGCCGTTCCCGCACGGCTCCCACACCGTTCCCGCACGACGCCTCTGCGCTTATCCCGCAGACGGAACAACCTTTCCTTGCCGAGGAGTGGTTTTGGGGGGGAATTATCGCGCGCGACAACTGGCGCGTAGACTACGGATTTGGTATAATACTGGCGTTTCAACAAACGAGGTACACACAATGGACATCATTTCTACAGACCGTGCGCCGCAGGCGCTTGGACCCTACAGCCAGGCCATCCGCGCCAATGGCTTCATCTTCTGCTCCGGACAGATTCCGATCGATCCGGTCGCAGGCACCGTGGTGGCGACGACGGTCGAAGACCAGACGCGCCAGGCGATCACCAACCTCCGGCAGGTTCTGGAGGCAGCAGGTTCTGGTCTCGACAAGGTCGTAAAGACAACTGTCTTCATCAGCGACATGAACGACTTCGCCGCCGTCAACGGCGTCTACGCCGAGATGTTCGGCTCCACGAAGCCCGCGCGAAGCTGCGTGCAGGCGGCGCGTCTTCCCAAGGACGTGAAACTCGAGATCGAGGCAATCGCACTCGCATAAGCAGCCGCCTTGTCCCCTAAAACAGAAAATGCGTCCAGCCCTTGATTCCATTGGGCGAAACGCACTTTCGGGATGGTGGAGATAAGGGGAGTCGAACCCCTGACCTTCTCAATGCCATTGAGACGCTCTACCAACTGAGCTATATCCCCGTGGTGAAAACGGCGAATAGTATACCGAATCCCCGCGCCGGATGCAAGCCGCAAATTCAGATTTTTTGGGCGTGGTCACGGCCGATGTACTCGCAGGGTGCCTTTGACGCACAGAGGCCGCAAATGAAGCGGATGCCGTACCAGACATGCGAAAGGAAAACGCCTAGCGCCGTCAGAAGCCACATCAGCGGGTGCGTGGAGAATGCCGTAAGGAGCGTCAGCAGCAAGTAGGCACCAAGCGGCACCACAAGAAACGCCATCTGCAGCATAGCCGCCCACGAACCAGGCACCGTTGAGATGCAGGACACCGGCAACCACGCGATGAGATACGCGACGAACGCGCTGGGGACGAAATAGCTCGCGTGAAGCGAATTGGAAGGATAGCGCTTGCAGAAGTAGCCACGGTGGAATGCATAGCGCCCCAGCTGACGGAGGTGCGGCGCGAAAAGCGCGCGGCGGTGATGGTACACAACGATCCAAGGATCGTACACGATGCGTTTGCCGGAATCGATCACGTCCTTGCAAAGGAGCGTGTCCTCACCCGGCCAGAAGTCCGTGCGGTAGCCGCCGAAGGAATCGAGCAGCGATTTCCCGACGAAAAGGTTACAGCTTGGGTAGTCGTCCACGTCACGCCGCACGCCGCCAGCTTTGTAGCGGTAGCGGTAGTTTCCGGAAACGAGAAGGTTTTCATAGACACGTCCGCCTGCCTGGGCGAGGAATCCGTCCCCCGGCGGCGTCACGCCCGGACCACCCACCGCGCCGATTGTCGGTTCGCTGAAGTACTTCACGGCGTTCTCAAGCCACCGTGCCTCGGGATAGGCGTCGTCGTCGATGAACGCCACCACGTCGCCCTTCGCGGCGGCTATGCCGGCGTTGCGTTTCTCCGCCGGACGCACCTTGCCCGTGGGGATGATGGAGAGTTGGAAGTTGTAAGTTGTAAGTGAAGAGTCGGATGGTAGTGGTTGGTCAGGAAGCACAATCACTTCGAAGTCGCGGTAGGTCTGCTCGGCAAGGCCCTTGAGGCATTCGTCAAGCATCCACGATCCGGCGGGACACGCGATGACCACGCTCACGAATGGATTCCTCTCCAGCGGCGGCGGCACCTCCACCTTGGCGTAGTAGTGCAGAATCCGCAGGCGGTAGAACACGGCAAGCGTATCGGTCATCATCTCGCGGACAGTACGCGGCTTCAACGCACCGAACTTCTGTCCGAAGCGGATCTCCACCGGCGCCTCGCTCACCTTCGCGCCGCGTTCGTAGGCAATGGACAGCAACTCGAGGTCGAACGCATACGTCTTCACGAGCATTCGGTCGAGTGCGTCACCGAGCACCTTGCGGCGGAAGAGCTTCATGCCCGTCTGCGTGTCGGTGACGGGCAGACCCACCACGAGGCGCACGAGTCCGAAGTAGATGGCGCTCGCGAGGCGGCGGTGCCACGGATACTGCACGGACGACTCCGGATGCCGCTTCGACCCGATGACGATGTCGGACCCGTTCTTCGCCATCGAGTCGAAGAACTTGGGCAGCATCTTCGGAGCGATATCCAAGTCGCCGTCAAGCAGCAACACGTAACTGCCCGTCGACGCGCGGAAGCCGGCCTTGAGCGCACTGCCCTTGCCAGCGTTCTTCGCGATCAGCACCGGACGACAAGCCGCGCGCGAGGCGTGGCGCGAGGTGAAGGTCTCCGCATACGCGCGTATCGCCTCCGCGCTTGCATCCGCGCTGCCATCGTCCACCGGCACGAGCTCGTAGCGAAAATCGCCAGAGTCTAGACAGGAGGCAACGGATTCCAGATTCTCGGCGATGGACGAACCTAGGTTGTAGACGGGCAGAATGACGCTAAGAAGCTCCCCTTCAAGGATCTTCCGCGCGTTCGACCAGTCCAACGAGTTCGCCATGATTTTATAAAGCTAGAACCCTTACCTTCAAGTAGCCGGATGCACGATGCGGTCCGTTACTTGAGCATAAGCGCCGTGAGGAGCTTCGTGAAGCGCGCGGGATCGGGAATCGCCGAGCCCTCCGCGATAAGCGCCTGATCGTAGAGCAGCTCCACGGCGTCCTTCAGCTCGTCGCCGGAGAGGCCCTTCATCTTCGCGACGAGCGGGTGTGAGGCGTTGACCTCAAGCGTGCGCTTTTCGTGCGGCACCTCCTGGTTCATCGCGCGCATCATGCGCTCCATCGAGGCGGAAAGCGCGTTCGCTCCGGCCACGAGACAGCACGGGCTGTCCGCGAGGCGCGTCGACACGCGCACGTCAGCCACCTGGTCCTTCAACTGCTCCTTCACAGCGTCGAGGAAGGGCTTGAGGTCGGCAGACGCCTTTTCGTTCGCCTCCTTCTCTTCCTTCTGCTCCTTCTCGCTGCCGAACTGGACGTCGCCCTTCGCGATGTCCACGAGCTTCTTGCCCTCGTATTCACGGAAGGAATCGACCAGCCACTCGTCCACGGGATCGACGAAGAACAGCACGTCGCAGCCGTGCTTGAGCGCCTGTTCGAGCTGCGGCGAATGGCGCGCGTCCTCAATGCGGTCGGCGGAGAGATAGTAGATGTCCTTCTGGTCCTTCGGCATCGCCTTCACGTATTCGTCGAGCGAGATTAGCTTGTCGGCCTCGGTCTTCGCGCTCGGATAGAGGACGAGCTTCTTGATACGGTCGGCGTTCTCCCAATCGGTGTGGATGCCTTCCTTGAGGACGCGGCCGAAGGTCGTCCAGAACTTAAGGTAGGTTTCGGCGCGCTTCTCCTTCATCTCCTGAAGAGTGGAAAGAATCTTGGATGTGACGGCCTGCTTGATCTTGCGGATCACGGCGTCGTCCTGGAGCATCTCGCGCGAGACATTGAGGGGAAGGTCGGAAGAATCCACCACGCCCTTCGTGAAGCGGAGGTATTCGGGGAGAAGCATCTCGAAGTCGTTGCCGATGAACACGTTGCGCACGTAGAGCGAGAGGCCGTGCTTCGTCTGGGGCATGTAGATGTCCATGCCTGCCTTCTCCGGCAGGAAGAGGAGAGCCTTGAACTCCACCTGTCCTTCGCCGGAGAAGTGGATTGTCTCGAGCGGAGCTGTGTAGTCGTGCGTGAGGTGCTTGTAGAATTCGTCGTACTCCTCCTTCTTGACGTCCTTCTTCGGACGCTTCCAGAGGGCGACCATCGTGTTGAGGGGCTTCGGCTCCTCGGGCTTCTTCTCCTCCTCACCTTCCTTTTTCTCCTCCTTCTTTTCAGGGAGGCCCTTGAAGAAGATCGGATAGGCGATGAAGTCGGAGTAGTTCTTAACGAGCTCGCGCACGCGCCATTCGTCGAGATATTCGGCGAAATCGTCGCGAAGATGGAGCATCACGCTCGTGCCGTAGTCGTCGCGAACGCCGTCCTCCACGGTGTAGGCGCCTGTGCCGTCGCTCTCCCACTGGTAGGCGGCGTCGCCGCCGCGCTTCTTGGATACCACGCGCACCTTGTCCGCCACCATGAACGCTGCGTAAAAGCCCACGCCGAACTGTCCGATGAGCTCAGGCAGGTTGGCGCCGCCCTTCTCCTTAAGCGCCGCGCGGAACGCCTTCGTGCCGGAAGAGGCGATGGTGCCGAGGTTCTTCTCGAGGTCGTCTGCGTCCATGCCCGCGCCGTTGTCGGAGATCATGAGCGTCTTGGAGTCCTTGTCCGCCACTATGTCGATGCGCCATGTGGGATTGTCCGCGACGAGTTCCTTCTGGGTGAGCCCCAGGTACTTCGCGCGGTCGATGGCGTCGGATGCGTTTGATATAAGCTCGCGGAGGAATATTTCCTTCTTCGAGTAGAGTGAATTCACGACAAGGTCGAGCATTTCCTTGATCTCGGCCTTGAACAGATGGTTCTTCTTTTCCATTTTATTCTCCTTTAAATCTCCATGACCCCGCGCGGCGAATAAGCCAGATTCTGTTCACCGCCTTGCGGCGGCTCCGGTCATTCATCTACGCAATCAACCCGGGATTTCACCGCACCTCCGTGTCGGAACCGGATTCCGACCCCTGGAGGGCGAACCGGACGGGCCGCCCGTTCAATCCCCTATTTGATCTTGCTCCGAGGGGGGCTTGCCATGCGGACGGGACTCTCGTCCCGTCCCGGTGGTCTCTTGCACCGCCTTTTCACCCTTACCGCCTTGCGGCGGCGGTCTGTTTTCTGTGGCGCTTTCCATCTGCGGCGATTGCCGCCGCGTTCCCGGCTTTGACGGCCGGGCCCTCTGCCCTGCGGAGTCCGGACTTTCCTCACCCTTTCGGGCGCGACCGGTCACACGCGCGGAGCCATGGAGAAAATTGTCAAAGATCGCGGTAGAGGATGCGGCCGCACATCGTGCAGACCACCGGTCCCTGGACCGTTCCGCCGGATTCGATGATCTTCGCGTTGCGGTCCACGCTCTGTCCCACGAACGGAGGCTGCTTCATGTGGCAGCCGTCGCACACGTCGTCGGAGTTGAGCAGCGCGACAGCGGGCCAGCGGCGCGTGCGCAGGCGCTCGTAGTAGAGGAGCGTGCGGGGATCCGCATCGGAGACGGCCTTAGACCGCTCGGCGCGTTCCTGCTGCAGACGGGCTAGCTCGGCGTTCACCTCGGCAAGGCGAGCGTCCAAGTCGGCCACAAGGCCGTCCACCCCGCCCTGCTCGGCGTCCACCTTCTCCTGCGCGACCGCGACGTTCTTCTCGAATGTCGGAGTTTCCTCCTCCAGCGCAAGCGCGCGGTTCTCGGCCGTCTCGGCCTCGCGCTCCAGCCCCTCGATCTGCATGATCGACTGCTGCATTTCCTTGTTGGACTTGATAGATGTCTGCGCGAGCTTGAGCGTCTGTACCTTCGCGCGGATTTCCTCCGCTTCGGCCTCTTCCTTGCGAATCATGCCGCGATGAGCCTCGAGGTGGTTCTTCGCGAATTCGAGGGCGGCGTTCACCCCCGCAAGCCGGGCCTGTTCCTGCGCCTTGCGCTGCGGAATATCCCGTGCCTCGCGCTCCAGGTCGCGGATCTGACCGTCCGTGTCCTGAAGTTCAATCAACGGTTGTATCACATTCACCGTAGTGTTCCTTCCTGGTCTTGTCAAAAAACAGATTGCGTATTTTACCGAATCCGCCGCAATCCGTCAATCCCCCACCGCGGCTTTTGCTTTCACCGCCGCAGGGGATGTTCGTGTGCCCTATGCCATCTGCTTGAGGAAGCGGAGGTCGTTCTCGTAGAGCCAGCGGATGTCGGGGATTCCGTACTTGATCATCGCGATGCGCTCCACGCCGAAGCCGAACGCATAGCCGCTCACCGTATCGGGATCCCAGCCCACGTGCCGGAACACGCGCGGATCGACCATGCCCGCGCCGGCGATCTCGATCCAGCCGGACTGCTTGCACACCGCGCAGCCCTTGCCCTTGCAGACGTGGCAGGTGAAGTCCACTTCCACGGACGGCTCGGTGAACGGGAAGAAGTGCGGACGGAACCGCACCCCCGCGCCGTTGCCCATCATCTCGTTCGCGAAGTAGGCGAGCACGCTCTTGAGGTCCGCGAGCGAGACGGGCTTCGTGTCGACGTAGAGTCCCTCGATCTGGTGGAAGTTCGCGCTGTGCGTCGCGTCCGTCGTGTCGCGCCGGTAGGTGCGGCCGGGGCAGATCACGCGCACGGGCGGCTGCTTCGCGGCGAGCATCGTGCGAATCTGCACGGGCGAGGTCTGCGTGCGCAGAAGCTGGTCGTTCGTGAGCCAGAACGTGTCGCTGCGGTCCTGCGACGGATGGTGCGGCGGCGTGTTGAGCGCCGTGAAGTTGTTGAACGGCGTCTCGATGTCGGGGCCGTCCGCCACCGTGAAGCCGAGCTTCCCGAAGATGCGCGCCGCGTCCGCGATCACGCGGCTGAGCGGATGCTCCACGCCGGGTTCGCCCCAGCGTCCGGGCAGCGTGGCATCCACGGACTCCGCCGGACCCGACGCGCGCGCGCCCGCGCCCTTCGCGGCGAGGGCCGCCTCCACTTCCGCGCGCCAAGCCTGCACGGCCTTGCCGAACGCGGGACGTTCCTCCTTCGGCACGTCCTTCATGCCCTTGATGAGCGCTGGAATCGACCCGTTGCGCCCCACGTACTTGACGCGCAGCTTTTCAATGGCTTCTGCATCGGCCGCCGCCGCGATCTCCGCGAGCGACGCCGCCTTGCCCTGTTCTAGTTCTTCTAGTGTCATTTTGTCTCTTTTCCGGTAACGGATTTGCCAGCCTCGGGTGCCGCCTTGCCGGCGTCTGCAGCGGTTTTGCCGGCGTCGCAAGCGGGCTTTTCTGCCGTGCATTCAGTCTTTTCGGCGGCGCACGGCTGGCCCTTGCAGCAGAACGGCCACACCTTGAGCTTCCAGCACACGCCGAGTGCGATGCCGACGACGAATACGAGCGTCAGCAGCAGCTTCCACCAGCCGCCCTTCGCATACGGGTCGCGCGCCACGGCCGCGCCCATCGGGAGCTTCGCGGGACGCGTGAACGTGCGCGCAAGGCCCATCGAGAAGTAGAGCGGACGGTTCACGGCCCAGCCGCAGGCGTTGAGGATCGCGCCCAAATCGCGCGCGCGCAGCTTGAACCATGCGAGGATCACGCTCGGCAGCGACACTAGGAGGATTATTGCGACGATGCCGGCCGCGATCTTCCACGGCGGCAATCCCGCGATGAGTCCCACCAGTGCCGCACATGCCGCGCCGGCCATGCCCACGCCCACGCCGAGAGCCGCCACGGAACTCGCAATCGCCGCGCCGTTCGGGGCTGGCGCAGGCTGTGCGGGCGGAGGCGTCGCCGCAGCCGTGGCAGCGGCGTCGACTTGCGTGCCCACCTTGGCGACCGCCGCGTCCTGCTTCGAGGAGAGGAACTTCTTACACTGCTCGGCGATCATGTTGCCGATCTTCGCCCACGGAGCCCAGAAAGCCTCCTTCAGCGAAACCTGCGACTCGACGACCTTCGTGATCACCGCGTCCCAGTCGTTGCCTTCGCAATCGTAGAAGATGCCGTTGCGTCCCGCGTAGAGCGGCGCCGTGCGTCCGGCCGTAATCACCGCGCAAACCTCGCGCGTCTCGCCCGTAGCCTTGCGCGTGAGCTTCGCGTAGAGGAGACAGCACTTCGACTTCTCGGCGAGTGCGGCGTGCGCGCCCTCGTCCGCCACGTGGAAGCAGAGGTTGCACGCGCGACCGTCGATGTAGAGCGTACCGGTGCGGAACACGCTGTCGCTCTCGGAATCATAGAGGTTCGCCTGGTTCACGTAGTTGCAGAGCCACGTGACGAGGTTCGCCGCGTAGCGCAGCGCGCGCGTGCAGTCCACGAGGCGCCCGTACTCGTCCGCGAGCGCGAGGTCCTTCTGGATGAGGTCGTTGACCTTCGCCTGCATCGCGCCGTCCTTCGTAAGCGCCGCAAGCTTCTCTTCGCCCACGCCCTCCACGGCCGCGCCGGCCTTCGCGCCGAGCCACGCCGCGTATGGGGCGAACTTCGCCTTAACGGCGGCCCAGTCGTCGCGCGAGAGCGTCTCGGCCTTCTCCACGCCGAGCGCCGGCGCCACGGCCGCCTGCGCGAACGCGCGGAACTTGCCGAGCCACAGCGGATGCACGCCCTGCGTGAGCGGCAGCACGGGATCGGGCTCGTTCGTGACGAGCGGAAGATCTTCCGGCACCGTGAAGAACTCGTCGATCTTCGCCTCCACTTCCTGCAGCGCGGCGTAGCCCGCAGCCGTGCCGTCGCCGATCACTGCGGCGTCCTTGCCCGCCGCCTTCCACGCGAGGTACGCGGCGGCGTCCGCGAAGAACGCATCCGACTTCGTCTGGTCCGCGCCCATGTCGCCGCCACGGTCCGGCACGCCGCCCTCGCACGCGACGATCGCTGCGATCGCGTCGGACACCGCCGCATCGGACGTGGACTTCGGCGTGACAATTCCGTCGCCGTTGAGCGGCTGGGCGTTGAAGACGTCCGTCGTGCCTGTCACGTCCGCCAGCGTGATCTCCGTGGCGTCCGCCTTGCCCGCACGCAGGAGGATGTTCTTGAACGACTTGAGGAGCGCCTTGCCCTCGTCTGTCGAGTCGTCAATGTCCGAAAGCGCGATTGAATCCTTGCGCGCAAAGAGGAACTCAAGGTTCTTGAAACGCGCGCGCATCCACTCCACGGCAGCGCGCACCTCGGGCACGCGGATGCGGCCGTCGCCGTCCGTGTCCAGCAGTTTCAGCGTGGCAGGATCGAAGCGCAGACCGTCCGTCGACGCCGCGAGCACGGTCCAGAGCTTCTGGTCAAGCTCCTTAAGCGCCGCCAGGTCCTCGCCGTTTTCGAGCTTGACCTGCACGCAGCGCGCGGACTTGAAGAATTTCCATTTGTACATTGTCGGTTCCTCTTAGGATTTCCTTTGGGTGAAATGACGCCGTTATTTTACCACAGTACCCCGCCCAAAACAAGCATTCATGACAGCGATTCATGACGGCTTGACGCGGGGAGGGGAGTTGGGGTATACTATTCGGCGTCCAAGACTGAAAAGCCATGCGATGGGGGGCACCACCTCGGGTGCCGCTTACGCTGGCTTTTTCTTTTTTCCGGGGACTGCCCCGGCAACGAGAGGAGAACGAAAGATGTTGAAGATAAACGGCGAGGAGAAAGAGGCGGCGGGCCAGACGGTCGCGGCATACCTCGCGTCGGCCGGCTTCGACGCCGCGCGCGTCGTGGTGGAGCTGAACGAGGCGATCGTGCCGAAGGCCCGCTACGCCGAGACGACGCTACGCGACGGCGATCAGGTGGAGATCGTCTGCTTCATGGGAGGCGGCTGAGATGTCGCTCGACCGCGAAACATTCCGCTCCGCGCTCGTCGCGCGACACGGCGCCGCGCGCCAGGCGAAGTTCGAGGCCGCGCGCGTGGCGGTGTGCGGACTCGGCGGACTCGGCTCCAACGTGTCCATCGCGCTCGCGCGCGCGGGCGTGGGACACCTCCATCTCATCGACTTCGACCGCGTGGAGCCCTCCAACCTTAACCGGCAGCAATACGCGGCGGCACAGGTGGGCCTTCCCAAGGCCGAGGCGCTGCGCGCGAATCTCGCCGCGATCAACCCCTTCTGCGACGTTGTCGCCGAGACGGTACGCATCACGCCGGAAAACCTCGCCGCGCTTCTCGCAAACGACGACATCATCTGCGAGGCGTTCGACCGCGCCGAGGCGAAGGCAATGCTCGTCTCGGGCGTGCTGGAGATGTTCCCGGAGAAGCCGGTCGTCGCCGCGTCCGGAATGTCCGGCCTCGCCTCCGCGAACGCCATCACTACCCGCCGCGTCTCAAAACGCCTCTACCTCTGCGGCGACGGCACGACGGACGTCGACGACAATCTCGGCCTCTACGGCGCACGCGTGCTCGTGTGCGCCGCCCACCAGGCCACCATGATCCTGCGCCTCATCGACGGCGCAAACGAGCCATGAAATCTCACAAACCACGCTACACATTAGAACATAAATGAGGAAACCTTTAATGATTGCTTTCGCTACTGGGAGATTAGGAGTTTCGGAGTTAAGGAGAATATTTTAAAAATCTCCAAATCTCCAAAACTCCAAGACTCCCAATAGCGAAAGCAAGTAAGAGAAACTACAAGGAAATTCAAGGAAAACGAAATGGCAAACGAAACTGACACATTCACACTCGGCGGAAAGACCTTCACATCCCGCTTTATCCTCGGCTCGGGCAAATACTCGCTCGATCTCATCCGCGCGGCGGTCGAGCACGCGGGCGCGCAGATCATCACCCTTTCCGTGCGCCGCGCCAACACGCAGGAGAAGGAGAACATCCTCGACTACATCCCCAAGGGCGTCACGCTCCTCCCGAACACCTCCGGCGCGCGCGACGCGAAGGAGGCCGTGCGCATCGCCCGCCTCGCCCGCGAGCTCGGCTGCGGCGAATTCGTGAAGATCGAGATCATGCGCGACACGAAATACCTCCTTCCCGACAACCAGGAGACGATCAAGGCCACCGAGCAGCTCGCCGCCGAGGGCTTCACCGTGCTCCCGTACATGTACCCCGACCTCAACGTGGCGCGCGACCTCGTGAAGGCCGGCGCGGCCGCCGTCATGCCCCTCGGCGCGCCCATCGGGTCCAACAAGGGACTCGCCACGGCGGATTTCATCCAGATCCTCATCGACGAAATCGAGTTGCCGATCATCGTGGACGCCGGCATCGGCGCGCCAAGTCAGGCCTGCCGTGCGATGGAGATGGGCGCCGCCGCCATCATGGCGAACACGGCCCTCGCCACCTCCGGCGACGTACCGCGCATGGCCCGCGCGTTCCGTCTCGCGATCGAGGCCGGACGCGATGCCTACCGCGCTGGACTCGGACGCGTCCTCGCGCGCGGCGCCGCCGCCTCCGACCCGCTCACCGGCTTCCTGCGCTGAGGGAAAAGACATGCGTGAAAACACCGGTAGGGCCGCCTCGCCGAGGCGGCCGCAAAACGAACCGAAGCGCAGCGACCTGATCTTCGACGCGGACGGACTCTCCCCCGCCGCCCTCGCGCGCAAGCACCAGCTTGAACGCGACCCGTCGTGTCGGACCGACCCGATGGCGTACCTGCCCGGCATGGAGGTGATCGACTCCGACCTCAAG
>CAMKJU010000092.1 GCA_946413265.1 uncultured Lentisphaerota bacterium | reverse complement strand
GTTCATGGATGTTTGTCTTCCGATTTCATGATGTTCACAAATCACGTCGAGCGCACGTATTTCCCGTGGATGAAATCGCATGGGCTGCCGCCAGACCGCCATGAAACATGGCGGCAGCGAATCAACGACGCCGAAGGGAACCTGCAAAATGGAAATCAATAAACATGTTCTTTTTCCGGCGGCCTTACTTTGCCTTGTTGTTTTGGCTGGCTGTTCCAAGGAGGCACCAATCAGTAAAGGCATACAGGCCAGCGAGAACGAACGTGTGCCTTCAAAACTTCAGGCCGTTCAAGTGGAGTTGACTAATCTTGCCAATCGAGTAAAAGCCTGCAACGTGCCGTCATACGATTATGTAGCATCGTTGAGGAAAAAACTTTCTGATATGACACCTGTTGAACGCGAAACGGCGTTCGTATGTGTTGAAGACTTGTTTTCTTATCCTCGACTTAGGCAATTTCCTCTGTCACAACGCGAGAATTCCATGACCGCATACAGTAGCATTGTATTGAAACTTGCAAATCTTTTTTCGGCGGAATTGGAGAAGCCGGAAAAGGCGTGGGCTTTTCTCTTGCGAACTATTCTGGTATTTGATACTGAACGTGACATCGTTTCTGCGCCTGTTTTTGATCCTCATACGCCTCCCATGGGGCTCAGCATTACCAAAGGCATGTACGTTGAGGCAATGGCCAGGGAGAAATTCAATGTGGTTCGACGTGGGTTCGAGGAGAGCAGCTATTTTATAAAATATTTCTATCGGTTGTCGCTGGAAGAACAGAACGAATGGATAGACCGACTGCAAAAGGCCGCTGGCCGCAAAGTGGTGATCTACAATCCCGACGACCCTGCAAAAGAGCCTCCCAAACGCCCGTTTACCATACCATCGCACTTGCCGCCCCAGGTACAGGAAAAGATGCGCGAGATACGACGCGACGCATTATGCCCATTACTTATTGGAGAATGATTTGTCATTGATCGAGGTCGGGAGAAGGGGAACCCGTGAAGAAATCATAAACAGAGCGCGTAAATCGGCTGACGCACTCATCCGCCGCGGCTACACGCCAAAGTGGCTCGACGAGTTCAAGTGAACGACAAGCATGTATCGTTCTGTCTCTAGGAATACGCAGCAATGAGCGAGAGTCTGTTTTTTCAGGATCTGGCCACTTGCGCGGCGAAAACTCTTTTGCTATACTGCTTGCAAGTCGGGCGGATTGTGCCGAAAAACAACACCAAAAAAGGAGAAAAAGCATGTTTACAAAAGTGATACCACAGGGACACTGCGTGATCGTCGAGCGCTTCGGCAAGCCCGTGCGCGTGGCGCAGAGCGGGCTCAGGTTCTTCCTGCCCGGCCTCGACAAGCTGCGGGATGTCCGCAACGTGTGGGCCGACCAGTCGAACAAGGAAGGCATCTTCATTGAACTCACCGAGCAGATCTGCGACACAGGCACGCGCGAGTGCTTCACCCACGACAACGTGAAGCTCCTCGTGGACTGCGTCTACCGCTGGCGCATCACCGACCCAATCAAGGCCGTCTACGAGGTGGACGAGCTGCACAAGTCGCTCAAGGAGGCGGTGCTCGGCGAAATTCGGTCGTTCATCGGCAAGAGCGAGCTGAATACGGTTCTGGCCTCCCGTTCGCGCATTTCCGAAGCAGTTGTCACCGTCGTATCCGAAACCGTGCGGCGCTGGGGCGTGAACCTGACCGGCGTGGAGGTGCAAGAGCTGAAGGCGGACGAGGCCACGCAGGGCGCGATGCTCCAGCAGCTTGAGGCGTCGCGTCGCGCCGAGGCGATCAAGCTGGAGGCGGAGGGCAAGGCGTTTGCCGTGGTGCAGGAGGCCGAGGCGGCGAAGAAGGCCGCGATTCTCCGCGCCGAGGCGACGAGCGAGTCGATCAAGCTTGTCGCGGAGGGCGAGCAGGCGTACCTCACGATGCTCAAGGAAACGTTGGGTCCCGAAGAGGCGGCGAAGGTGCTCATCGCGCAGAAGACGCTCGACGTGTACAAGCAGGCGACGAGCGATCCGGCGGCCAAGGTGTTCCTGCCGCTGTCTGCCCTGCCGCCCGTGCTGACGGGAGAGGCCACCAAATGAGCTGGCTCATCCCGGAGTGGCTGCTCGCCCTCGCGCTGACGCTTTTCGTCGTCGACCTCTTCACCGACGAGGAGGGGATCGTCTCGTGGATCGGCGTGTCCGCGATTGCCGCGTGGGCGACGTGGCGCATCGGCGCGCCGCCGATGTGGAGCGTCCTCGTCTTCATCGGGGCGTTCATCGTCTCGGGCGCCGTGTGGTACTGGCTGTTCCGCGGCCTCATTGGCCAGCCCGTGCGCCGCCTCATGCAGAAAAACGCGCCCAACGAGACCATCGACGCCCTGAAGGGCGCGAAGGGAAGTCTTCGCGTCATCGAGGGTAGGGTGATGTTCCGCTGGAATGGCGACGAGTTGTGGCCCGTCGCCAACCCGCCCGCCGACGCGGCGGACGGGCAGGCGGCGGAGGTTGCTGGCATGAAGGACGGCCAGGTTGTCCTGAAAGACTAAATCAAGGAGAAAAAACATGAAAAAGGTTCTGGTTGCCGTTGCCGCCGTAGCGCTTTCGCTGGGCGCGCTCGCAGATGAGGAACTTGTTCAGATCCGGCCAGGCGACGAAATCGGCCTTCCGAAGTCGCTGAACGCCAAGGTCGGCGGCGAGGGCGGAATCCCGTGCATCGCGATCCAGGTGCCGCACAGCAGCGGCGGGTATCTGTCCGTCAGTCACGGCAAAAGCAAAAAGGTCGCGAACGAAGACGCGATCACAACGCTTCAGGAGTCGTCCGCCAAATTGGGGGACAAGCTGGCGCGCTTCCGTGTGGGCGACGCCACGTTCTACGGATTCTACTGCAAGGACTGCGGCGGATACGAGGGGCATGCCGTGGCAATGGGCGGCTTCCAGGCCTTGTTCATATTCCCGCCGAAGGGGCGCGGACTCGACGCCGAGTCGCTTGACATCCTCAAGAAGGTTGTTTTCGTCCCGCAGAAGGGATTTGGCATCGACAGCGCGATCAAGTTGTACGGACCGAAGAGCCCGATGAAGGCGTCGGTGAAGTTCTCCGTGCTGAAGAAGATGGTCGAGGCGCGGCCGGAGTGCGTGGAACTCATCGCCCTGCTTCTGGACGTGGCGAAGGAAGCCGGCGAAACGGCGGCGGCGGCGTGGTGCGAGGTGGAACTGAAGAGGCTCGACCCGGAGGTTTACGGAACGCCGGCGACTTCCGTGCCGATTGCCGATTTCACCTGCGAACAGGGCAACAAGATCACAGACGGCATCGCAATCTACCAGAAATTCAAGAAAAAGACGGTAAGCATCCCGACTGGGACAACGGGCGTCCCGCCCGTTGCGCCGCAGACGACGCCCACCAACGCCAAGATCAAGACCATCACGCTCCCCGGTGGCGCGAAGATGGAGATGATCTACTGTCCGCCCGGCACGTACATGATGGGGAGTAGAGAGGATTCCCCTGGCAAAGAATCGCAAGACGTGTGTCCGCAGATCAAGGTCACTCTGACGAAGGGCTTTTGGCTCGGCAAGTACGAAGTGACGCAGGCGCAATGGAAGAGCGTCATGGGGGCGAATCCTTCCGATCCGGAATCATCCGGCGACGATCTGCCGGTCAACAACATGTCATGGGACGATGCCGCGTCGTTCGCCAAGAAGGTCGGAGGCGGCGCACGGCTCCCAACCGACGCGGAGTGGGAGTATGCCTGCAAAGCCGGGACGGACACCGTCTTCCACTGGGGCGACACCTGCAACGGCACGGAGGCGAACTGCAACGGTAAAAAGCCGTTTGGAACCGACAAGAAGGGCCCGAACATCGACCATGCCGTCAAGGTCGGCTCATACGCGCCGAACGCCTGGGGATTCCACGACATGGCCGGCAATGTCGCGGAATGGTGTTCCGATCGGCACAAGGACTATTGCATCACGCACCCAAAGGAGTTGACGGATCCCAAGGGGGGAGACTCTTCAGTGCGGTACAGGACGGTTCGTGGCGGTTGTTTCTATTCATATTGGCGGGCTTTCGATTGCCGGAGTGTCAAGCGGGATCTGTGCCCGCCAGACGTGACACGGGCGTATGTCGGCTTCCGCCTTGCGATGGATGATGACGGCGAGGGCACTGTCGATACGCAGAATGCCGTTGCTAAGCAGAGCAGGGCGGTCGCCCCGCGGCCGACGCAAGGCAATGTCGCCCCCAACAAGACAAAAACGATCACGCTGCCAGGCGGCGCGAAGATGGAGATGATCTACTGTCCGCCGGGGACATATACGATGGGCAGTCCGGAAACGGAGAATTGGCGCGATGAATCGTTAGAGCACCAGATCAAGGTGACGCTGACGAAGGGATTCTGGCTTGACAAATACGAGGTTACTCAGAAACAATGGAAGAGCGTGATGGGCACGAACCCTTCCTCTGATGTGGGCGACGATTTGCCGGTCGGCGGGCTGAAGTGGCTTGACACCTGCGAGTTTGTGCGGAAGGTCGGCAATGGCGCTCGTCTTCCGAAGGAAGCCGAGTGGGAGTATGCCTGTCGCGCCGGGACTGCGACCGCCTTCCCGTGGGGTGACTCCTGCAACGGCAATGAGGCGAACTGCGACGGAGAATGGCCCTATGGCACTAAGAAGAAGGGCCCGAAGCTCGGCAAGCCCGCGAAAGGCGGATCCTACCCACCGAATGCCTGGGGCTTCTGCGACATGAACGGCAACATGTCCGAATGGTGCAGCGACTCTTTCAAGATCTGGCCAAAAGAGGAGAAGGAGCTTGTCGATCCCGAGGGCATGTCGGGAGGGACCTCCAAGGCGCTTCGGGGCGGATCGTTCTATGACGCCGCGAAGTTTTGCCGTTCTGCCAGCAGAAAAGGCTTTGTGCCGGATTCGGGTCAGCCACACCTGGGTTTCCGCCTGGCGATGAGCGAGTGATCCGCCGCTACATCCACGTGAACATTGGGAATGAAGACGACAAATTAGAGACATGACTATGAAACCTGATGAAAACGGAATATACCGATGGCGGCACTCGGTGAACCTGTACAGGAACCCGGGCATCCTCTGGCTGCTCTGCAAGGTGTTCAGCTGGATCTTCGTTGGCGTGATCGTGTTCGAGATGTGCCTGGACGGATTCGAGTTCGGACTTTCGTTCGTAAAGTGGCACTTGGTCGCCTATGCCGGAATGATCGCCATCGTGACGGTGAGCTACTACGTGTACGCGCTCATTCAGGGTGGGCGCTACACGTGGGACTTCGAGATGGACGAGAAGGGCGTGAACGCCGTTCAGGCTCCTGACGAGATGAAGCGCAACAAGGCGCTGGGACTTGCGGTTGCGGCGATGGGCGTCGCGACGGGCAACGCCACGCAGATGGGCGTGGGCGCGACGGTCGCCTCGCGCAACGGGATGTACTCCGAATTCGAGTCCGTCGGCACGGTCAAGGCCGACCGCAGGCACAATACAATACACATCCGCAACGGACTCTTCCATAACCAGATATTTGCGGACGACGAGGACTTCGACTTCGTGCTCGAATACATCGTCGCTCATTGTCCAAAGGCAACCACGCGCCACTTCTGAAATAGGATCTGCAAATGAAACGTGGCGAGAAAGGCGTGTTGAAGTGGGTGCATGCGAAGCACCTGTACCGCGATTGGAGCAGCATCAAGGCGTGTCTCATCGCGTTCACGATCGCGCCGGCGATCGCATTCGTGTTTTTTACGGTCGTGTGCGGCTTCGCGGACGGGTTCTCGCTCAGTCTCATGTCTGCCCAAGGCAAGATATGGGGGCTCGTGTTTCTCATCTTCATGGTGTTGCTGCTTCCTTCCTACTATCTCTGGGCCTGGGCGCATGGCGGCGTGGACGAATGGGAGTACGAGATGGACGCGCGCGGCATCAAGGGCCGCAAGATTGCGCACAATCAGGGACGCCTGAAGTTTCTGCGTTCCATCGCCTGGATCATGATGCTCTTCCCGATGAAGCCGGGTCAGCGGGTGGCACTGAACAATTTCCTCTACGACAAAGGAAAGAAAGAGAAAAACATTGACCTTATCATGCTCAGGGGCGTAGAGTGCGACGAGAAGAAGGGCAAGATCGCAATTGAGACGTTTAACGGATCGGAGGACATTCACGTGCCACGCGAGGACTACGCCGAGGTTTTGGCTTTTATTGAGGGACGTCTCCCGAAGAAGAAGCCGAAGAGGCAAAGAACGGGCGGCCGGAAAAAAGCTTCCACAACCGATTCAGAAAGGAAACAGCAATGAAGAAGAGATTAGGCGGAATCGCCCTAGTTGCCTTGGCCGGCGCATTGGTGTTTGCTGTCGGCTGCGAAAAGGAGCCGACACGCGAGGAGATCATGCGCAAGCAGTGGGGCGACATCATGACGAAGTCGAAGTTCGAGAAGATGAAGGCAGAAGCCGAGGCCAAGCGCAAGGCCCAGGAGGAGGCCTTCTCCAAGTCCATCGGCGGCGCGATGGTCAAGCGCACCCTCGAGACTGCCTCCGGTACGGACAAGAGGGACAAGGAGGCCGACGACAGGGTGAAGCGGGCGCTCGACCGCGACTTCGGCGCGCCGCAGCCTGCGTCCAAGCCGGCAAAGCCCGCGCCTCAGTCCGCATCAAAGGACGAAGAGGCCGTGACCAACCTCATCGACTTTACAGACGAAGATTTCAAGTGACCGTTGGAGGCATGAGATGACACGACATTCGGCAACCTTCAAGGTGCTTGCAATCGCGGCGCTGGCGCTCTCCGCCGCGTCGGCCGCGAGCACGGACGAAGAACGGAACTTCGCGCGCAACGGGCAGACGCTGACAGGCAACTTCCCGAGCACCGGCATTACCATCGAGGCCGGCGCGACGGTGACGTTCGCCGGCGTATATGCGGAGTATTCCTCCGACGGGAAAAAGGCCGCAGTCGCCTGTGTGGGCGACGCCACGATCATCCTTGCGCCGAACACGAGGAACGTCGCCTCGAACTTCGTAACGTGCTCTTCGGCCATCTACGTTCCCCCAGGGCACACGCTCACCATCAAGGGCGAGGGGTATCTCGAGGCCGTTTCGGTCAAGGAATACTGCAGCGCCATCGGCGCATGCTCGAAGTGGTTGGGTATGAACAACAACAACGGCCGCTGCGGAAACATCGTCATCGCGGGCGGCAAGGTCACGGCCATCGCGGGCGGTGCACACGCGGCGGCAATCGGCGCGGCGTCGTACAGTGGGAAATGCGGCGACATCACGATCTGCGGCAATGCCGACGTGACGGCAGTCGCCGGATACAGCGCGGCGGCGATCGGCGCGGCCGGCAATGGTGGCAGTTGCGGAAACATCACGATAAAGGACAACGCGAACGTCAAGGCGACCGCGCTGGCCTACCAATACAAATACAACCATGAGCGCTACGGCAACAATGGCGCGGGAATCGGCGGCGGCAACGACTCGCCCTGCGGGAACATCGTCATCGCCACGACCGGGCGCATAGAGGCCATCGGTGCGGCGGGGCGTTTCGGCGGCGCGGGAATCGGCGCGGGCGGCTTCAGCAGCGACTCCCACGGCTGCGGAGATTGCGGCGAGATCGTGATTTCGAACGGCGTGATTGTTGCGACTGGCAGAGGCGAGGCCAGCGGAATAGGAGGCAGCACGGGCGCAGGATGCGGCACTATCCGCATCCTCGGGGGCGACATAACGGCGACGGGCAGCAAGGGCTGTGCGGGAATCGGCATCTGCTCGACGAACAGCGCGATCGTCATCGCGGGCGGAAAAGTTCGCGCGAACGCGGGGCCGTTCGACGGCAACCTCCCCTATTGGGCTCATACGGCAGCAGGAATCGGGGCTTCTTGGGAAGGCAAAGAAATCGGATCAATCACGATCTCCGGCGGGAAGGTGGAGGCGGTCGGCGCACGCTGCTGCCCCGCCATCGGCAAGTCGTACGGCGGCTCTTGCAAAAGCGTCACGATCACAGACGGCATAGAGGAAGTCATCGCCAGAAAAGGCAGCGACAGCAAAGAGTACATCGGCTCGAACAGCGAATCGAAGCCGTGCGCAGTTTCCATCGCGCCGTCGCTTTCGCAGACGTACAGCGACGACAAGTCCACGCTGATCCTCGGCCACGGCGGCGGGACGAACGGAACAACGCCGGACAGCGGCAATGTGTCAAACGTCGGTCTGGCGGCGCACTGGCCGCTGGACGGAAATGCGAACGACGCGAGCGGCAACGGCAACCACGGCAAGGTGGAGGGTGCGACCTTGACCTCCGACCGCAACGGCAAGGCGAATGCGGCCTATCACTTCGACGGCAGCAAATGCGACGCGATAAGGGTGCCTTCATCGCCTTCGCTCAAAAGCATTACCTCTGTTTCCACGATCGCGGCGTGGATCAAGCCGGAGCGATGGGACAACACCTGGGTAAACGTGTTCTCGAAAGGCGAACAAAAGCGGCAGTACGGGTTGTTTGCGAAAGACTCCGGCACGTTGTACATGAACGATTCGTATAGAAACGATTCGCCGGATGTCTCGGCCAAGATGCCGGAAGGCCTGAAACTAGGGGTCTGGCAGCACGTCGCCATCGTTTACGACGGGAGCAAGGCCGTCGCGTACGTGAACGGCAAGCCAGGCGAGCCGAAGAGCACGAGCGGGCAGTTCGTGCCGAACGACGAGGACTTCATGTTAGGCCGCGACGACTATGTTGACCGCGAAAACTACTGGGGCGACATGGACGACGTGCGCATCTACAACCGCGCCTTGAGCGCGAGCGAAATCGTCGCGCTGGCAGGAGTTAGCGCTGCCGGGACAGGTGAGACAGGCGGGACGAGCGGGAGAGGAGAGACAGGCGGCGGGACAACGCAGGGCGGTGGAGGGGCTTCCTCGTCTGGTGGTGGCGGAACTTCCTCGTCTGGCGGGGGCACGACCTCGCAGGGCGGTAGTGCGACACCCACTTCGAAAGTCAACGGAGGAGTAGGGTGTTTCTATCCCGCCTCAGCGCATGGCGGGATGCTGCGACAGGAACCGGTGAAGATGCCGGACACAAAGCGCGCTCCAGATTACCTCAACCCCGATGGCACACCGGTCGGCAGCGAACAGAAACCGAGCGCTGAAGTCCAGCAGACGCTCACCACGTTTTCAGAGGACAACGGGCTTTCCGCCGCCGAGAAGATTCCCGCGCTCAAGGCGTACATCGAGACGCACCTCGACGAGCCGGGCATCGAGAAGCTTATCGACCTCCTTGAAACACTCGCGAAGGAGGCGAACGACGGGGAAACGCTCAAGTGGGTGGAAGAAATCAGGAAGAAGCTTGCCGACAGGAAATCCGGCGGCAATCCGCCCGTTGCGACCAATCCCACGGAAGGTGGAGACGGCGGGGAAAAGTCAGGCACAACGGGCGGTGGCGGCGACGAGCCGCAGCCCGGCGGCGGGAAAAAGCCGGAAGAAGATCCTGAAGGGTACATCCCGCCGGACTGGGACGGTGAGAACAAGACGGAGGTTGTTCGTGTACAGCCGCCCTGGAAATATGAGGACGGAGAGCCGAAGACGGCGGAGACCGACGAAAAGCCGCCGGAAGGCATGGAGTTAGTCGGGTACAGGAAGCTCCGTGAAATCCAGGTGTACTGCATCAAGAACAACGGAGCAGCATTCAAGTACAAAATTGACGGCAAGGAAATCAAAAAGAAAATCCGAGAACCAAAGAACATATTGGCATCTCCCGTGTCGCTCTGCTGCGACATGGACGAGTTCACGGGATATGACGCTTCTTCCGGGAAATACAGTTTCGGGCAGTGTTCGGCATCTCTCAGGTGGACAATGCCAAGCGAGCGCATTGACATTTACTATTCCAAGGAGAAGGGCTACAGGACATTTCCAAGCAACCTCGTGTTCAACTGCACGGGCGTGTCGCGCGCCGCGCTCAGGACCTCGAAATATTCCGGGAGGAAACCGGAATACGCCTACAAGGGGATGAACGTTTATGTGAGAGCGGACAGGGGAAAAATCGATGTTGATGCCGATCTTGGAAAGAGGCATGAGAACGGCAGTGCGGAATTTGAAGGCGCTGCCAAGAAGGACAAGATCGTTTACAGGCAAGCGAGGTCGTCGTACACATCCTCTTTCGGCACCGAACCGGAAGCCTATTCGATTGCAGATTTAGACAAAAATCAGAAGCGGGAAATGACGGCCACGAAAACCCTCGCAGTAGACACAAACTATGGATTCGGCGGTGGCGGATACTATTATGCGTCCATTGAGGCGGGGTTGAACAATTACTGCGATTTTAATGCCCTGGGTGTGCTGCCCGGCGACAGCTATCCCGGCAATGGCAATGTTAGATCCATCGTCTATTTCATCTACGAGAACCGCGACCCTGACGTTGAGCCGCAAAAACCGCAAGAGCCGCCGGAGGAGCCGGAAGAAGAGCAGGGCGAGGCAATGATCAAGTTCGCGCAGGACGGCATGGGCCTGCCCGCGAACAAGGACAAGTTCGTCCTGAAGAGCGAGGACAAGAAGAAGCAGAAGGTCGGGCTGGACGAGTACCGCATTCCGTTCGCCGTCCTAAACATGCCCACGAACAGGGAGTACACGGTGAAGGCGGGCTTCCGGCGCATGGGCGCCGCCGGCGAGGACGGCAGGTACCTTGAGGCGGACGCCGTCAAGGAGCCGATTCCCTACAGCGTCGAGGTCGTCAGGGACAAGGAGCACGGCGACAAGGGACTTTGGGAGGCCGTCATCAAAGAGACCGGCACGTACGAGCTTCCGGCGGGGACGAGCGAGGGCATCCTCCTGAAGGTGGTCGCGGAAAGCGGCAAGAAGGGCGACAAGGACTACGTGAAGGTCTATGAGACGTTCCCGATCTACCGCATCCACCTGGGGCTTTCGTTCATGCTGCAGGTGAACACGATCCCCTGCTACCTCGAAATGGGCGAGAAGAGCAAGTACAAGCTCGACAAGCAGGACATCGCAGGAGACCCGGAGAAGGACCCGGACGACAAGTACGTCATCCGGCAGGAGGACTTCGAGGTCCCGATGCGCGAAGGCGCGATGTTGCTGCTCCTCTACGACGAGGACCGCGAGGACTTCATCCGCATCCCGGCGGTTCCGAGCGAGACGCGCGTGACGGCCACGAAGGTCGCGAACGACCGCTACTGCCAGGCGCGCGACGCCGAGGAGAACCACCAGGAGCTGGTCGACAGGCTCGGGATCAAGGCGATCTCGACGGGCAAGAAGCGCGCGAACGGCTCGCACGTCGTCAAGATCGGGCCGACGAAGGGTGTTCTGGACCCGCCGCTCCGCCTCCTGGCGGACCTTGAGGTCGACGCCGTGTACAGCAACAGGGTGTCCAACTTCTCGCGGACGTTCACGGCGAAGAAGCAGGTGCTCCTCCATTCGCAGCCACTGCGCGTCTTCGAGAACTCGGACGACGAGCGTGAGTGCCTTGACCGCGACGCGCACATCCGCAAGCGGCTGGAGCGCATCAGGTTCAAGATCGAGGGCACGTGCATCAACCGCCTGTTCTCGCTGCGGAACATGATCGACCGCATGATCGACGGCTACGACAGCCGCTTCGGCTACGACGAGCGCCAGGTCAAGAGTGTGATGGATACATACGTGGGATTCATCGAGGGAAGGTTCATGGGCGCGAACGGAGTGCCCTACAAGGTGACGTTCAGCGACGACCTGAAGGCGTGCTATGCGTTCATGCAGGGGCTCCGCGACAACACGGGCTTCCTCGGCCGGATGGCGATGGGCGTCCTCACCGGCGGCGTGTCCGAGCACGTGTTCACCACGATGACCGTGCTCGAGAACATGCAGAACGAGATCATGACGTGCAAGGACGCCAAGGAATTCGGCTTCTTGGCCGCGTTCAAGATCGGCGCGGAGGAGATTGGCAAGCAGGTCCTCATGGAGATGATCGCGCAGGGCGCGATCCAGGGCGCGGCGAAGTCGGCGAACATCGACTTGAACGCCACGATGCAGATGTGGGCGGGCAGATACCGCAAGGCGATGGACGGGGCCGACTCGTGGCTGCAGAGCAAGTCCAGCCTCTACAAGGCCGGCGACAAGGCTCTCCAGACCTGCAAGAACTTCCTCGGCGGCGGAACGAAGACTGCGGCCAAGGCGGTCGAGAACGTCGTCCACTCCGAGGAGGAGGCGGCGAAGCGGGCGGAGGAGCTCCTGAAAAAGTCGCGCAAGGACATGTCGCCGGCCGAGCTCAAGGCCGTGAAGCAGTACGAGGAGGCGATGGAGAACGGCCTGAAGAAGGTCCGCAAGCTCCAGAAGGCCCAGCAGGCGATGGAGGACGCGGCGAAGAACAACAAGCCCGCCCTCAAGGCCGCGAAGGAGGAGTACCGCCGTCTCGCCGACGAGGTGTGGAGCGACAAGTGCGCGCTCAAGAAGCTCCAGGAGGTGAGGGGCGACTACGCCAAGCGCATGCGCGCGCAGTTCAACAACTACCGCGAGAACCTGCTCGACAGCGTGCAGCGCGAGGCGCTGGGCGACATCGCGAAGGAGCTCGGCGTCCCGCCCGACCAGCTCTACGTGATGAACGCCTCGAACGGCATCAAGACGGACTACCTGACCGGCAAGAAGGTGCCGGGCGACCGCGACATCTCCTTCATGCAGAAGGTCTTCTCCGACCGCACGAAGGACCTGACGATCGACCAGTCCATCGGACAGAGGTCCGTCGCGCGCCGTCTCTGGAAGAAGATGCACGGCGGCAAGGAGCCGCCGAGCATCGACGAGGCGCTGAAGTTCATGAAGGGCAAGGACGTCACCTACGTCAACCCCAACGGGGACGCGGCCAGCTACGTGTTCGAGCACAACCTCGACGGCTACGAGGACCTGCCCGGGATGATCGGCATGACCAAGGACGGCAAGATCAACAAATACCTCCTCTCGAACGACCTCCACAATCCGACAATCAACGCGGCGTCCATCAAGCACAAGGGCGTGGAATGGTGGGGGCCGACGGCGAGCGACAAGCTCGCCCGCGCGGCGGAGTGGGAGGCGCTCGCGGCGAAGTACCAGGGCTCGGCGAAGGCGAAGCTGCTCGAGAAGGCCTTTGACCTGCGTTGCCAGGCGATGGGCGACGTGTGCGAGGGCATCCGGCAGATCACCAAGCAGACGGACAACATCATCGTTCCGCGCGGCGCAAACAGGGTTCTCGGCCATCCGATGCCGCCGCATCTGCAGGACCTGCACGCGCTCGCCAAGCGCGTGGGACAGGACGTCTCGCCGGCGGAATTCACGAAGGCGCTCCAGAAGTACAAGCTGGACCTGAACACCTGGGCGGACCAGGTGAGCAAATGCCTCAACGCCAAGAACGTGCCGGTGCCGGAAATCAACGTTCCCAACCTCTTCACGCCGAAGGCCATCAACGACGCTCTGGACCGGGAACAGAAAAAACGGCGATGATGATTGATGCATTTTCCAAAACCTAAAGAAAGGAACCTTAAGATGAAGAGTAACCAGACAAAGACCATGGCCGCTACATTTCGCCTTACGGCGGCGAGATTCGCCCTCGCCGGAATCGCGGCTCTTTGCATCGCGGGATGCGGAAGGACGAACCCCCGGCAGAGGTGAATCGTCGGCCCAGTGGCGATGTCATGACGGAGCAAAAGTCTGAGAAGACGAAAGCCGAGGCTGAGGCGCAGCGCCGTGAACAGGCCGTCGATCCCAAGGGCCCTGACACCGGTGACTTTCGCATTGTCAGAGGCGGGTACTGGCGCGGTCTGGCAGAATGGTGCCGTTCCGGACGCCGGGGGTACGGACATCAGAAGGCGACAGACGACAGGCGCGGCTTCCGCATGGCGATGGACGAGTGATTTTGGATGCAAAACCGAAACTTGAAAAGAAAGGAACCTCAAATGGCATACGTAGAGAAGAACGGTGTCCCCGAACCAGGCTGGTCGGACCGCGTTGACAGTCCGGAGATCGCCGCTGCGATTGCCAAGAACCGCAAGGCGGCGTTCAAGTGGGGCGTTGTCACCTGCATCATCGCGCTCGTCGCGCCAACGGTCGTCTCGAAGTTCGCGCCGGACGCGGTCAAGCCGGAGCATGCGATTCCGATGGGGCTTGTGATCGCCGGCGCGATCATCGTCTGCTCGGTATTGTGCAAGATCGTACACGCGTTCAGGAAACCCTACGAGGCGGTCGTCACCGACAAGATCATCGAGAAGAACCTGCACCGCAACCGCAACGACTCCAAAGAGGACCGCGTCCTTTACATCACGGTCGTGCGCACGACGGACGGGCGCAAGAAGAAGATCAAGGAGACGGGGTTCAGGCCGTTCGTGTGGAACTTCATGAGCGTGGGCGACCGGTTCCGCTACCATCCGCAGTTCGATTTCCCGTACGAACTCTACGACAAGCCCAAGGCGGGGAAACTTCGCTGCGTCGTCTGCTCGAAGGAGCATCCGCTGGAGGCCGACCGCTGCAGCCGATGCCATGCGCCGCTGCTGAAGTAGTGGGCAGTCTTGCTTTCAGGTCAAAATCGTGATATAATGCGCGCTGTTTCGAGTCAAAATGGTGTAAAAACATCGTCGTGTTCAGCTCAAAACCGTGCAGTTGGATAAAATCTGCGATCAAGACCATGAAAAGAAAGATTTATGAAAAACTTCTCGAGTGGAAGCGGCGGGATGCGCGAAAAGTCGCGCTTCTCATTGACGGCGCACGCCGTGTCGGGAAGAGCTGGATTGCGGAAGAATTCGGCAAGAACGAATCACGCGGGCGCGTATTCGGATGAGGGCGGTGCGTTGCGGCTCCCCGTTTACATGCTGCCGTTTGAGCTGGAGCACGCGGAGGGCGGTAAATGAAACCTGACGAAGAGAAGAGCGTAATCAAGTGAACAACTTCCGAAGAGAAAGGGCGGATGCCCGGATTGTGGTATAATACGCGGCCATGAGCGAAAGTCA
>CAMKJU010000091.1 GCA_946413265.1 uncultured Lentisphaerota bacterium | reverse complement strand
TCGACGACCGCCCGGCTGAGCAGTGCGACGTGATCCAGTACGGCGTGTGGGGATACAAGATTGGGCAGACCAGATTCCGTCCGCCGGAGGAGTGCGTGGCGCTCATCGCGCGCGCGGCGTCGAAGGGTTCCAACCTGCTCCTCAACATCGGCCCTGACGGATCGGGGCAGATTCCCGCGAAGGCCGTGGAGGTGTTCGAGGGCATCGGCAAATGGTTCGAGAAGAACGGCGATTCGATATACGGCACGAAAGCCGGCGGCGTGTCGCTCGGCACCAAGGTCGTCACCACGCGCAAGGGCGATACGCTCTACATCCACTTCCTCGACCCGGAGGTGAAGGCGTTCACATTCCTCCTGGACGGCAAGAAGACGACGGTGAAGTGCAACCGCGCCGAGGGCGACGAGTCTGATATCGTCGTCCGCTTCCCGCTCGGCGGCAAGACGCCTTCGCAGTGTGTCGAGCTGGGGCCGCACGATGCGTGGAAGATCATCGGCGAGACGTGCAGGAACCCCGGCAACGCGAAGGCCGCCATCGACGGCAGCAAGGACACTCTGTGGCATTCGCACCCAGAGCCGATGGCGAAATGCAAACCGCTTCCCCCGCCGCAGGGCTTCACGGTGGACTGCGGGGCCGTGCGGGAGATGCGCGGGTTCAAATACACGCCGCGTCCAGGCGGAGGTGACGCGGGCGTGGTCGACAAGTGCGAGTTCTGGGTCTCGCTCGACGGCAAGGACTGGACGAAGGCCGGAGAGGGGGCCTTCCTCGACGCGATGGTGTCGCGCAAGACGCGCGAAGTGAAGTTCGCGAAGCCCGTCAAGGCGCGCTATTTCCGCTTCGTCGCCACACACGCGCTTCCCGTCAACGACCGCATCGCCGTCGCCGAAGTGGACGTTTTGTGAGGATTGAATTCATGAACATGACAAGAAGAGAATTTTTCATCGGCGGAGCCGCGTTCGGTGCGCTCGGCGCGTTCGCCGGCAACAGGTTTTTCGCCGCGGCTGGATTCAAAGCCGGATCGAAGCCACGTCTCAGGATGGGCGTCCTTTCCGACATCCACGTAGTACGTGCCGGCCTTGACGAGACCATTTCGGCGGAGGGCAATTCGCTGACCTTCCGGCGCGCGCTGGAGTGGTTTCGCAGCCAGGACGTCGACGCCGTCGCGATCACCGGCGATATCGCCGACCTTGGAAATGACGTGAATCTGATGGCGGTCTCGGACGCGTGGTATTCCGTCTTCCCGAACGACAAGCATCCCGATGGACGGCGCGTGGAAAAAATCTTCGTCTCCGGCAACCACGACTGGTACGGAGATTCTTCGCCCAACGCGCGGATATGGCCTGACAAGGCAGAGTGCGCGAAGCACGTCATCAAGACGAACATGGCATATTGGTGGGAAAAGGCTTTCCACGAGGCTTACGAACCGATCTGGCGCAAGGAAGTAAACGGTTATGCGTTCATCGGCTGCCACTGGGACGAAGGCGGGTTCGGACGCGAAGCCGGGCGTTCGGTCTATCCTTTCGCGCGCATCAAGGAGTGGATGGCGAAGAACGGCGCATCGCTCGATCCTTCACTTCCGTTCTTCTATCTCCAGCATCCGCACCTCAAAAACACGTGCTACGGCCCGTGGGCGTGGGGGCGCGACAAAGGCGTCGCCACGAAAACGCTTTCCGCGTTTCCCAACGCGATTGCGTTCTCCGGGCACTCCCACTATTCGCTGACGGACGAGCGGAGCATTTGGCAGGGGGCGTTCACATCCGTCGGGTGCTCTTCGCTGCGTTATCAAAGCAGCAACTACGACGAGTTCCCGCCGGCCGGGTTCGAGAACTGGACCGGCGGTGGCGGAAGGGAAGGCTGGAGAGCGAACGCAAACAAGTTTCTCAAGAAACTCTATTGCGGCGATTCGCGCCAGGGGATGCTCTGGAGTGTTTACGACGACTGCATCGTCGTCAGGAAGCGCGAGTTCCTGTCCGGCGCGGACATCGGTCTGGACTGGGTGTTGCCGCTTCCTGCGGCGGAGTCGCGTCCGTTCGCCTTCGCCGAGCGCGCGAAAAAGTTCCGCGCACCGCAATTCCCCGAAAATGCCGCGTTGAAAATCGAGCGGACAAGGGCGAGGAATCGCGGCGGGAGGCAGCGCGGCGGCACTGGCATGGTGGAAGCGGTGGAGCAGGATGCGTTCAAGATTACCGCGCCGCCGGTCGTGAAGGACAATTCGGCTCGCGCGCAGTACTACGAGTTCGTGGCGGTTCGCGCCGATGGCGGGAGGGTGGTCAAGCGCGTGCTGCCGCCGTCCTTCCACCATGCCTTGTCCAATTGGCGAAAGATGAAGGCGCCAGTCAGCTGCATATTCGGCGCCGGGGAGCTGGGAGGGGGCAGGGTACGTTTCGAGGCGGCCGGCGTGAACTGCTTCGGCACCAAGGGGGCCGCGCTCGCGGCGGAAACGGACACTGCGAAAGGGGAGACGAGAACATGAAAGGATTGTTTGGTTTGACGGGGTGGGCGGCGCGCACCCTGGCGGCGGTTGCATGTGTCACATGGCCGGCGCGCGCATCGATAGAGCTTGTAGCGCCTGTTGACGGGGAGGAAATCGCCGTGCGCACTCCGTCGCAATCGGCGCTTCTCGCAATCGACGCGCGGGACAGGCGAAAGGCGAAGGCGCGGGAGTTCAAGCGGTCAAGGACAGGGGAGTGGCGGACGAGCCGCCCCGTCGTATTCAAGTGGAGGGCGACCGATGGCGAGACAAGGCCGTGGAGGCTGTGCATCTCTACGCGCGACGACATGTCATGCGCACAGGAGTTCGATCTCGACTATTGTGAACTTTTCAGGTACTGCGAGGCGAATGGCGCGAACGGCAGAGAATATGCATTCACCAACAGTTTTGCAAACCTTCTGCTGGGGCGGAAATACTACTGGCGTGTGGAGGGGCGTAGGCACGACGGCAAGCAGAGCCTCGTCTCAAAGGTTGGAACGTTCAGAACGGCGCTCGAACCCCCGCGATGGATTCGCCTCGAAGGGCGCGTGAGGAATGTGCGCGACCTCGGCGGATGGGAGACGGTCGACGGTTTCCGCGTCAGGCAGGGACTTGTGTATCGTGCGCAGGGCCTCAACGACAACAGCAGCAACGGCGAAAAGCCCGGCAGGAACCGTTTGACAGTGGAAGACGCGAAATATCTTGGCGAAACGCTTGGGATAAAAACGGAGCTCGATCTGCGGCACGTGCGTGAGACGGGCGGCATGAAAGAGTCGCCGATCGGGCATGGCGTGAAGTACGTGCAGAGTTCTTCTGGCCACTACGCCGGGATCTTCCGCAGCGAACACAAGGCCGCGATGCGTGACAACATCAAAATGTTCGCGGACATGTCGAATTATCCGATACTCTTCCACTGCATTGAAGGAGCCGACCGTACAGGGACGCTTGCCTACATGTTGTTGGGACTTCTCGGCGTGGACAAGGCGACGGTAGAGAAGGAATGGGAAGAAACGTTCTATCCATCCCTGCCGACTGCGGACAGGGGAAGGGGCGGGAAGCGCTATTGGAAAGGCACGGCATATTTTGACGAGGGGCTTGCTCGGTACGGTAACGCTTCGTCGTCGTTCAAGAAGAAGGTCGAACTCTATCTGCTGGACTGTGGCGTCACTGCAGACGAGATCAAGAAGATACGTGCGATAATGCTTGAGGAAACCAGGGGACCGCGCCCCGCGCCGTTCGACGCGGCGGCGGTTGGATTTACGTTCATATCCCCCGTTGGCGAGTGGCGGGGTAAGGAGCTTACGAAAGACGAGGGCGCGGCGGCGTTCGCAAAGACCGTCGCCAACGCCCGCGAGGTCGTCCGCGTCCAGGCGCAGGTCTCGGCGCTCGGATGCTTCGAGTTCTATGTCAACGGCAAGCTCGTTTCGGTTTCGGAGGGCGGTAACCGCTGCGACTTTCTGCGTCCCGGCGCGACCGACCGCGAAAAGCGGCGGCATTCTGTTTCGTACGACATTACGGGCAACTGGAAGCGCGGCGCGGGGGAGAAGAACACGCTCTCGGCATTCGTGGCGCGGTCGTGGTTTTCGGACCTGATCGGGAGCCGCACGGACGTCAAGCCCGCCTTCGGCGCGAATGTGCGCGTCGAATATTCCGACGGCGGAGTCGAGACGATCAAGACGGACACCTCCTGGACGGCGTCGTTCCGCACGCCGTTTGCGCGGGCGGGGATATACTGGGGCGAAGTGCGCGACGGTCGCATTAGCGACGACGCGGCAGAATGCGCGGGCGGTGCGTCCGCCGAAGAGAACCGCGAGTTCAAAGGCGAGACTACGCCGCTGGAGGGTCCGGGCGTTTCAATACGGTTGGATCTTGCCATGCATCCTGTCGAGGCGTACGTTTATTCCTCTGCGAACGGCGCGAAGGACGGCGAATACGGGCGCGTCGCGGTGGACCGAAGGTGGGACGGCAAAAGGCCGATAACGATCAAGCGCGGCGAGAGGCTCGTGATCGATTTCGGACAGAACGCGGCGGCGATTCCCGAAATCGTCGCAAAGGCGAAACGCGGCGCGACGCTGACGTTCAAGGGTGCCGAGATGCTCAACGAGTCGAACGGCGAAAAGAAGCGCGGCAACGACGGCCCGGCGGGAAGCGTCCACCGCGCGAACTACCGCATCCTGAAGGACGACGGAGCGCTCGTCAGGTACACGTTCGCGGGCAAAGGCGTGGAAACGTATGTGCCGACATTCACGTACATGGGCTACAGGTATGCGGAAATCACCGCCACCGGGACGACGGAACTCTACTCCGTGAAGTCGATACCCGTGACGTCGATCCGCAAATCGATGGAGCGCGGCAATCTGCGGTGCGGACATAGGGGCGTTGACAAGCTTGCAGAGTGCGCGAAGTGGGGCGAGTATTCCAACTTCCTCTCCATGCCGACCGGCTGTTCCGGGCGCGACGAGCGCAACGGCTGGACCGCCGACTTGCACGTGTTCGCGGCGGCGGCGTACCGTTTCGCCGACGTGTATTCGTTTCTCGAAAAGTGGATGGGCGACATGCGCGACGCGCAGGACAGAAAGGGCGGCTATCCGAATGTCGCCCCCAGACAGCGCGGCAACGGCAGCGGCTACGGACAGTGCGGATGGTCCGACGCCGGCGTGATAGTCCCCTATGTCTCATGGCGCATGACCGGCGACAAGGCGATAATCGAGGAGAACTTCGATTCGATGGCGCGGTTCGTCGCGATGCAGCAGAAGACGAAGTACAAGACCGACGTCGCGCCGCGCGCGCCTTTCCAGTTCGCCGACTGGCTGTCGTACGAAAAGTACGAAACGTTCTTCAAACGCAGCAGGGGCAAGGACGGAAACGTGCTTCCGGAGACGAAGGTCTGGTGGGACTTCCTCGCGGGATGCTACTGGCTCTCGAACGCAAGGATGATGTCGGAAATGGCCGCTGCGACCGGACGCGACGGAGAAAAGGCCAGATACGATGCGATGGCGGCGGCGGCGGAGGCTTACGTCAAAGGCGAATACATGAAGGACGGCCGCCTTCCGGTGTTTCTGCGCGACATGCAGACGCCGCACCTCTTCGCATTGCATCTGGGGCTTTACGGCGATACGGCGGTGAAGGCAGAGGCGATCGCGCAGCTTGTTGCGAACATCGAAAGCCACGGCAACAGGTTGCAGACGGGATTCCTTGGAACGTCCATACTGATGGACACGCTCACATACGACGCGGGGCGTCCCGATATTGCGTATTCGATTCTTCTCGAACGCGGCGACCCCAGCTGGCTGCAGACCATTAACAACGGCGCGACGACCATCTGGGAACGTTGGGACTCCTATACGAAGGAAAAGGGCTTCGGGGATGCGCGGATGAACAGCTTCAACCACTACGCCTATGGTTCGGTCGTGGACTGGCTCTACGGCACGGCGGCGGGAATCCGCCCCGGCAAAAACGGCGGCTTCGACAAAGAGTTCGTTCTCGCGCCGATTCCAGACGCGCGCCTCGGCTCCATACGTGCCGAATACAAGACGAAGTCCGGAACGATCGTCAGCGAATGGAAATGCGAGAACGGCAGATGCCGCTGGCATTTCGAGGTGCCGGAAGGCTCGGTCGCCATGGTGACGTTCAACGGCAGAACGGGCAGATACGTGTCCGGCAAATACGAACTCGATGCGGAACTATGACGGGAACGAAAAGGCTGAAATCATTCGCATGACATGAAGTGGTTTTTTATCGGCTGAACCGCGCGGGAGCGCGCCGCCGCCAAATCCCCCGCCCGTCGGCGGGGGATTTTCCGTCCCTGCGGGCGGCGGATTACGCAACGCGTGCGTTCCGTCCGCCAAACCCACGCCGGATTATGGTAATGTGCGGCGTCACGAGTAAAAGCAATACACGAAATGATTTAGTCATGCCACCTTTACTCCACGGCGGGGAGGAATCCGCGGGGACCCCGCGAAACGCGCATTTTCTGCGACGTGTTCCGTCCCGAAATCGCCGAACCGCGTCGGCGCGTGTCACTCAGCTCGACGCTCAGCCCCGCGCCCCGCGGCAGATTATGAAACCCACGAGAGGGACGTAACTTGTTGCGTCCCTCTTTGCTCTGCCTCTGCCACTTCGACGCCGAAATGTGGTATACTATTCCGCGAACGGAACTTCTCTATGGAACCGTTTGAACTTAGAGCAGAACAAGTAAAAGACAAATAACCATGAAAGAGAAAGCCACATACGGAAATCAGAATACGGGAAAAATGCGTTGGGGCAGGGCGGTCGTGTGCGCCGTGGCCGGATGCCTCGCGTTCGGACTCTCTGCCGACGTCGGTACCGAGGCGAGGATCCCCATCGTCGGATGGGCGGGTCTTTCGCAGGACAAGGCTTCGGCGGCACGCTACGCGGAAGCGAAAGACGCGGGTTTCACGCATCTTACGCAGTGGTGCAAGACGCCGTCCGACGCCGGGCGCCTTCTAGCCGAGGCTGAAAAGGCGGGCGTGAAGCTGATAATCGGGTTTGGCGGCCGCAACATCAAGCGCATGACCGACGAGGCGGAGGCGTTCACAGCGGTCGCGAAGGGCTCTCCCGCGCTCGAATACTACTTCATCGCCGACGAACCGCATATCGAAAAGGCCGGGGATTTGTGCTATAATATGCGGCGTTTCAAGAAAGGACTGAAATTATGCCTGTAAAATTCTGTGATAGAATCGAGATAAATCCTGCTGTCTGCCACGGGAAACCCGTTGTGCGCGGCACCCGCGTCATGGTCTCGCAGGTTCTGGGCGCACTTGCCGGCGGAGACTCCATAGAGGATGTCCTTATGGACTATCCGAGTATTTCCTCGGAAGACCTGTCCGCAGTGTTCGCTTTTGCAGGTACGCTAGCCAGTTTCGAGGATGTTCCGTACGACAACATGGGCATCGCGCTATGAAGTTTCTTCTAGACGAGAATTTTCCCCTGTCTGCCGCAGACTTGATAGACGAATGCGGACATGAGGTCGTGCGTTTTGATGCTGTATGCAATTTTGGAGACGATGACGATACGGTGTTTATTGCGGCTCAGCGCATAGGCGCAACTATTCTGACTTCCGACCGCGACTTTTACCACACAATTCCTCTGCTGCACCCCGTTCATGCGGGAATTGTCGTTGTCGCCCTCAGACAACCCAACCGTGCCGCAATCCATTCCCGTCTGAAATGGTTTTTGGAGAATGTCGAAGAGCCGTTGGACAACCGCGTCTTCATTCTCCGTGATTTCTCGTATCGTGTACGGTAAGGTGCGCCTCAACGCCGCAAACCGCTTGATGGCATCATGCCCAGTGGCACACTCCTGTCCTCTGGCGGGGGGATTTTCTTTCACCTCGCGCCTCCGTTGCCGGGAGGGACGCAACTTGTTGCGTCTCTCTTTGCTCTGCCTCTGCCACTTCGACGCCGAAATGTGGTATACTATTCCGCGAACGGAACTTCTCTATGGAACCGTTTGAACTTAGAGCAGAACAAGTAAAAGACAAATAACCATGAAAGAGAAAGCCACATACGGAAATCAGAATACGGGAAAAATGCGTTGGGGCAGGGCGGTCGTGTGCGCCGTGGCCGGATGCCTCGCGTTCGGACTCTCTGCCGACGTCGGTACCGAGGCGAGGATCCCCATCGTCGGATGGGCGGGTCTTTCGCAGGACAAGGCTTCGGCGGCACGCTACGCGGAAGCGAAAGACGCGGGTTTCACGCATCTTACGCAGTGGTGCAAGACGCCGTCCGACGCCGGGCGCCTTCTAGCCGAGGCTGAAAAGGCGGGCGTGAAGCTGATAATCGGGTTTGGCGGCCGCAACATCAAGCGCATGACCGACGAGGCGGAGGCGTTCACAGCGGTCGCGAAGGGCTCTCCCGCGCTCGAATACTACTTCATCGCCGACGAGCCGCATATCGAGAAGGCCGGGGATCTCCGCGACTGCATCGCCCGCTACGAGGCGCTCGATCCTGCGCATCCCTGCTACGTCAACCTGCTCGGAGCCGGCTGGGATCCCGAAACCCGAGACGACAGACGCAAGACGCTGAGAAACACCGGTTGCGACACGTACGGCGAATATCTCGAGCGACTGTACGACGCGGCGCCGCTCAAGATGATCAGCTTCGACGTCTATCCCGTCTGCGCCGCAAAGCCTCTGGGGAACGCCGAGCACCGTCTGCACGGAGCGCGCGCAATCCTGAACGACCGTTGGTACGAGACGCTCGAGACGGCGAGCGCGTTCGCCCGCAAAAGGGGGATTCCGATGTTCGCGTTCGCCCTTTCGACCGCGCACGGCCATTTCCCCGGTAACGAATATGCCGCGCCATCGATGCGGCATTTCCGGCTCCAGATGTACTCGAACCTCGCCTACGGCGCGCAGACGCTGCAATACTACCGCTACTACAAGGGCGGCATCGCTCCGATTCTCGCGGACGGGAAACGCAGCCCGGTGTTCGAGCTCGTCCGCGAGATGAACCAGGAACTGCAGGCGCGCGCCTTCGTGTTCATGGGGGCGAAGGTCCAGAAGGTCTGGCACACGGGCGTCACGATTCCGATCGGCACGAAGCGCTTCGACTCGAAGGCGCTGCCGCCGTTCGTGAAGTCGTTCACGGCGGACAAGCGCGCCACGCTGGCTGTCTCGTGGCTGAAGAACGGAAACACGGATTATCTCGTGGTACTCAACCGCGATCCAAACGACGACACGGACTTCGCGGCGACGTTCGCCCCGCGCGTCAAACTCGTTCGCAGGGACGGAACCCTCGCCGATGCCGGCTCGTACGCGAACTTCTTCTGGCTTGAACCCGGGGATGTCGCCGTTTTCGCCGCGCCGTGACAATTGGCGCGGATGAAATTGATAGAGAAAAAAGGAAGGCATCCATGACAACATAAAAAACACGCGATGGGAAGACGTATGCGGGGAAAATGCTTTGGGGCAGGGCGGTCGTGTGCGCCATGGCTGGATGCCTCGCGTTCGGACTCTCTGCCGGCGGCGTCGCCGAGGCGAGGATCCCCATTCTCGGATGGGGCGCGTTTTCGCAGAAGGCGCTCCGGTGACGCTGAAGGAGCGGTGGTATGAAACGCTTGAAATCGCGAGTTCGTTCGCCCGCAGGAGGAAGGTTCCGATGTATGCGTTCGCACTTGCGACATCGCACGGACGCTATCCAGTTCCCACGAAAGCGCATCTGCGCCTCCAGATGTATTCCAACCTCGCCCACGGCGCGCAGCTGTTGCAGTACTTCCGCTACCGCGCCGTGGCGCCATGGGCGAAGCGCAGCGCGCTTTTCGAGTTGATCCGGGAAATGAACCAGGAGATACAGGCCCGCGCCGGGGAGCGAGCTCGTGCGCAGGGACGACACCTGCGTCCATGCCGACGCCTACGAAGACCTGTTCTGGCTGGAGCCCGGCGACGCCGCCGTCTTCGCCGCGCCAGAGGCGGAGGGGCTTGGAGCCGCTGAATGGACGGGATTGTGGACAAGGTCTCCGCTCTCGAGCCATCAGGCTGGCAGGGCGGCGAAAGTTTCAGCGAACTGCCAGGCTGGAAACGGGTAGATGCAATCAGCCAAATGAAAACTCCATGATGCCATTCGAGAAACTTAGACTTCATAGAGGTCGATGGAGGAGTCGATTGACAAAATCGCAGGAATTGGTAGGACGATGCCGGGCGAAGACAGGCACTCGGCCTATCAATACAGCGCCGGAGCCTTTAAGTTCGAGAAGGTCACGATAGGCGACCAGGGGGCGTCCAAGTGGTTCTACTTTGCGAATCAGGGCGACAACGGCTATACCAAGAACATCTGGATCGGGGCGGGTGGATTGAACTTCGCCGACGGCGCTTCGCCCGACACCGCCTATTCATGCGGGAGTGGGGCGAACGACGTCGTCTATGTGCGGCCCTGGCACTCCGACTACACCATCGGAACAAAACCGAACTCGACCGCTGACCTCGTAATCTACCGGGGAACGGTAGCGCACATCGGGACGGACGACGAAATCGGCGTCGCAAGGGCGGTGCGCTGACGCTGGCCGACGGCGCCGTGCTCGGCTTCAACTTCACCCAGAAGAAGGTCGCGCCCGTACTGGATTTGACGGACAAGACCGTGACTATGAACGGCGAAGTCAAGGTGAAGGTTATCGTGTTGGCCATCAAGTCCACTGGCATTTACATCCTCGTCCGGTAGTCAAAAGGACGGGCGGATGTGGCGATGGTGTCCTCGCTATTGTTAACTTTAGCGAAGTGTGATACGCACCTTGTAGAAGCGACGGGGCGTCCCTGAAAAGGGTAATGTCGCCGTCGTGCCGTTCATCGTCGTCCCTTCGCTCGGCCAATTCTGCAAGTCGTCTGTCTGGAGGAGCTTGCATTCGACCTTGAACCCCGTAACCGTCGGGGCACGAGGAATAGAATCGGCGACGGAAACGACGACATTGCCTTGCGAGTCGAAACTGATCGTGGCCCTGACTTTGGCCAATGGATCGCTTGCGGAGAGCCCGAGCGCGTAGTTCATCCAGTTCGCGTATCCGTTCTCACCGTTCTCGGAAAGAAAGTCCTGCCACGTCGCGCCGGGGTTGTTTTCTTCGTATATCCAGAAGTTCTGCTCGTCGAGCCAGTTGTCAAGCGCAGAGTCGTGTACGATGTATGCCTCGGTGTCCGGCACGTCGAAGCGGTCTTTGGGCTTTACGATCAGTCCGTTGGCGGCTTTGCAGAGTTCCCAGTTCGCGGCAAGCGAGGTGTCCGCGAAAGCGAAGGTGCCAGCAGGGGCCGGACTTCCGTCCGGCCACAGGACAAGCGTCTTTCCGCCGGAAGGCGAAATGCCGTTACCGAACGCGATGCTCACGGTACCGCTGGAGAAGGAGAAGTTCGTGAGGCACGTGAGCACGGCGTCCGCCGAATCAAAACGAAGCGTCGCGCCGCCCGTCAGCTTGACGCCCATCGCGCCGGCGGAATGGCAGCTGAGCGTCGCATTCGCGCCCTTGACGATCAATGTGCCGGCGATCTCCACGCCGTGGTAGGCGTACCATGTCGCGTTCGCGCCAATCGCCGCCTCCGCGCCGGACTTCACCGTAATCGAGGCAGACTGCGTCGGCAGGTCCTGCGTCGAGGCCGTCGTGCCGAACACGACGCGACGCCCTTGAGCCTCATTACTGTACCATCCGTTCTGAACGTTTATGGAACCGGTGAAATTCGTCGCCGTGTTGAAGACGTACCACTGCATCGGCTTGTCGAGGAATGTCATTGTGCCGTTGCCCTCCAGCGCGCCGAATACGGAGTAGTTGCTCGAATAGCCGTCCTTGATCGTCAGCGCCGAATCTCCGTCCAGCACAACCGTCCCCGCGAAGGTCGCGTTGTTGTTCTTGAGATACGGTATCTTGCTGTTGGTGAACTGCACCTTGGACTGGGCGTTGCCGTACTTCTCCGCCTGGAAGTCCTTCGCGACGTCCTCGTTGTTGAAGTTTCTGAACGCGACGGTCCCCGTCCACGTCTCGCTGGTCAGGGCGTATCCCTTCGCCGGAAGCGTCGCGTCGCAGACGAGCGTTCCGTCGCCTGTGATCGTCTCGATGTCGGAACCGACATCCGAAAGGTTGACGCTTGTCCCGTAGGGTATGTTGAGCACCGTTGAAACGGTATCGGAAAGGACAATATCCTTCAGCCACACCGCGTCGTCGGCCTCTGGCGTACCGTCCTTATAGTCGCTGGGGTTGTTCATCGCAAAACGCTGCGAGAAGACGAACACGACCTCGTGCATTCCGTCCGGGACGTCCACCTGCGCCTCCGTCCAGCTGTTCGTACACTCCGTTTGCGCAAGGACGGGCGAATCGTCCAGAAGAACGTCGAAATGCGAATAGTTGCTGCCCGCGACGCCTTCGCCGCCGAAGTACGACTTGTGCTTGAAGCGCAGCGTTTTCGGGCCCGTGATCGTCGCCCGGAGCGGAGTCGTGCATTGATGGGTGTAATCGGTCTGATTGAAGCTGCGGAGAACGCCGTTGCCGTTGACAGACCACGGGTAGCGCACGCTCGTCTGCAAAACGGCACCATCCAGCGCCATGCCTTCAAGGGGAACGGCCGCGCCGTCCCGCCACTTGGCCACTTCGCCGCAGGTTTCCCTCAAGACCCTGGAGTTGTCGTTGGTCGCGTCGCCAAGCGTAAAGCCGAACTCGCTGGACGAGGTCGAGAAATACCAGGAGGCGTCGTTGTCCCCGCCGTATGCCATGATCGTGTGGCGCGTCACATTGCCATCCTTGAAGTAGTAGCCTCTTCCATACGGGAACGGGGAATTGATAATGCTCTGCGCCCGTGCGTGTCCGCACCCCATGTTGTGCGCGTTCTCGTGGATCATCGTATGCTGCTTGCCGGTGTCGACCGCCCGGATGCTGCACACGCTGAATGCACATTCATGCTGGCTTGCCACATCGTTCGGCGAGTTGAGCGGAGAGCTGTTGCCCAACGTGTTGCCGGATACGTCCACCAGCAGCGTCACCGTATCCGCGCCATACAGCTCTCGCGCGGCGCGCAGGCTCACCGCCGCCCCCGCGCCCGCCGCGATCAAGGCAGGTGCCGTGTCGATGTTGTTGTACACGTCCTCCACCTTGCACACGCCCGCGAGGCGGTACGAGTAGTACCTGTCCAGCCTGTTGGTGACGAGCACGTCGTTCATCTTGCCGATCTGCGTCTGGGCGAACGCCTCGAGCGTCAGGCCCTTGTTGGACACATACGCCTGCGCCCCGTTGTCGAACGCGACGAGGACATCGACCGTCGGCTTCTCACCCGCTGCGACGACCTTTGCGTAGAGCGTGCCGTTCTCTTCCTCCACAGTCCATTCAAGGCCGCTGGCGAGCGCGGGCATGCCGTCCGTCTTGACGCCCGCGACGCCGGAGAGTCCGCCGGACGACGAAAGAAGCGGATAGGAAGCGCCTTCGGACAACGCGCCCGCGCCTTCCAGGACAAGGTTCACGCCGTCAAGTCCTACGGCGGCAGTGACGGCAAGCGGCGCGGTGGTCGTCGCCGGCAGCACAAGCGTCGCGCCACTGTCAAGCGCCAGCGTCGGAACCTTCAGCGAACAGCCGCTTTTCACCTTCAGCGTCGCGCCGTCCGCGACGATCCAGCCGAGACCGTAAATCGTGGAGCCAGACGAAAAGCCGACCACAAGCGAACCTTCCTCAATGTCGGTCACGCCGGAATGTTTCAGCTCTCCGTTGGCTACAAGCGTTCCGCCGCCGCGTTTGATGATGCCCCAATCGGAAGTGTCGCTTCTGTTGTCCGTCTGCGTGCCTAGATTGAGTGTGAGCGTCTTCCCGGCGGATACATTCACTTCTGAATCGGAATCACGAATCAGCACATAACCGCCACCGGCGTTTGCCATTGAAGAGTCCTCGGTCACGAAGATGCCTGGATTGCTCATCAAGTCGAATCGTTTGGCGTAGATCGTGCCGCCGTTCAGGTAGAGCGTTCGCCGCAAATGTTCCATCTGATTGAACGTCACGGTTCCGCCCTGCTCCACGGTCAGCGAGGTGTTGTTCATTTCATAGCCAGTTCCGCCACCCATGTTGAAGACCAGTGCTCCGCCAGTGCCGACTTCGAGGCGGGTTCTGCCGATTACGCCCGCGCCGCCGTTGATCGTGCCATTGAAGACGACCGTGCCTTTGCCGACGCGGAACGTCGATGTACCGGCGTACCAGCCGACGTTGTTGAGCTTTTCCAAGGTCTGCGTCTTGCCGACGCCTGGCGCGACGGTCAGCGTGCCGTAGGGGCCGATGTTGACCATGCCCGTGAATGTTCCGCTAGACGAATCGACTGACTGCCCGAACGGCGCATTGAACGCAAGTGCGCATCCTGTCATGTTCGTGAACGTCGTCGCGGAAAGCTGCACGGGCGCGTTGAACGTCACGTCGCCCGCCGGCGCGAAGTTGGCGTCAGGGATCGTGATCTTCGCCCCGTCGTCGCCGCCATCAAATGTGTACGCCGTCTCGAATGCCGAAAATGCAACCGAACCAGGCGCAACCGCGCCCTTTACCGTCACGGTCGCGCACGAGACGCCGGCCAGGTCGCCAAACATTACAGCGTCGCCGTTGCCGAAAAACTCGCCGCTCCACGGACGTACGGAGCTGTCGTTCTTGAGCCAAAGGCCGGCGCCATTCGCGTCGCCCGCCCAAACGAGCCCGTCGTGCAGGGTTATGGATCGAATGGATTGCGCCTTGCCATCTACAACAGCGCAAGCGGTAAGTGTTCTCGGACCGTTTACGAGGTACATGTACACGTTTGTCCAAGAGCGACAGTGAAAGGATTCTGCCGTTGGAATGGATCCGTCAAGTGTATAGTAGATTTCGGCCTCGGGATTCTCATTCGTCAACGTTACATTGTACGACCCGTAAAAGTATGCCCCGTCTGGAATGTCCCTGCCGCTGTCGTCCACAAACCGCACGTCCCAGTCGTATGGCAGGACATGTTCGCGTAGCGAGGCGATGTCGGAGTGGGTGAGCGTCAGCGTCCGCCTGTTGTCGTTGACGCCCGCCACGCCTAGGGCGCAACCATATTCTGCGGGCGAGATGTCCGGGGTGGAAAAGTACGGGGCGGGATTGTAGTAGTTGTTGTCGTCGCCCGAGTAAGTGTAGGCCATGACCGTGCCGCGCCTGACATTATTGGTGTCGGTGAAATGGTAGCCGCAGGAATCGGAGTATCGTCCCGGGCCGGAATTGGTGCCCTGCCGGTTGCTGTGTCCGCAGCCCATGTTGTGTCCCGTTTCGTGGCTCATGGTGTAGCGGCTGTGAACCGTGTTGATGTCGCACACGTTGCAGGCGTAGTTCATGCTGTCGAAGAATTCGAGGGTCTTGCCGGCATTGCCG
>CAMKJU010000090.1 GCA_946413265.1 uncultured Lentisphaerota bacterium | reverse complement strand
TCACACGGCGCAATCCGACGGACATACACACAGCAGCAATCAACAGCAACGCGCCAAGACCGATCCACATCAGCCCGCTCTTTAACGCCTCTATGGTTTCAATTACACTCATCGCAGCTCCGCATTATTTTACCAAAACCTCCGCCGTAGTGGGAACATAACCAGAAGGCCGAGTATTCCTCTCTTTCTCATCCGGCTCGTAGCATTACATTGGCACCGTTCGCCATGGCAACTTACGGATGATCTTGCTTCTTACCCATTCGGATCCAGCACCTTGACAAGCGCGGCAACAATGGAATCGCCTTCGCCCATCGCAATCGGTTCGTAATCGGGATTGAGCGGCTGTAGCGTGATCTTCTCATGGTGCCACGATCCGTCTTCATCAAGCACCTTTTCGCTTGTGTACTTCTTGATGGAAAACGCGCCGCCGGTCTCCGGGTCGGATGTTTCACGGTGTTGCGCAAGAACGATCATGCCAGCACGGCTTCCCTGCGGCCGCGCCCGCATCACGCACAAATCGCCGTCATGTATCTTCGGCTCCATTGACTTCCCACTCGCACGCACCACGAACATCTCGTTATCGAGTCGCCCGCATCCTTCAACCTTCACCCACCCTTCGCACTCCACCGGCTCCCCATCACCGAAATACCCGCACGCAGCCCGAAGTGAATAGATCGGCAAATACTCCTTGAATCTCAGCGACTCCACCACATCCAAAAGGATCCTTGATTGCCGTTTCTTCGCTTGAATCGATGACGCGACGTCCGTCGCAATGCTGGATTTCCATTCGGGGGCATATCCCAAGTCTCGTTTCGCGACGCAACCTTCCAGTAAATCAACAATCTCCCCGTTCCGATGTTCTCCATTCGTGAACGTCGAGACAAAATAGTCACGGAATTGGCTTAACGTCAAGGGCACGATGTTCAAGCGCGTACGAACATCGTTTTTGTCGTACCACGTCCCCATCCTGAAGGTCTCCACCGTGTTCGTATTCACATGGTTTGCGATGAACAGTCCGAACACTGGTTTGCTGTATTCCAGCATGGAATCGAAAACGTGTCGGCGTACCGGCTCGCCCTCCATCGCCTCTTGCCGCGAGTTGTCCGACATCGTCACTTCAATGACCACCTTGCATCCTTCGTACTCAGCAATCAGGTCTGGCCCGTTTCCGGGCGCTGTGCCAACGGGGAAAAAGTCTTGGTCGACCTTGAATCGTCTGATCTCGTATGGTTTATTGGACAAGGTGTTCATGGCAAGAAAAGCACGCCAGACAGTCCATTCTAGATAGGCTGAAACTTCGTCCTTCGGAACCTTAATCTCCGTATCGTCGTCATACTGCTTGGTTCCCCCACGTTTCATCACGAGAGACATGTAGTCTGCAATCTCGCTCCACTTACGCTTTTGCGCATGTGCGTAGACGATTTCCTCGTCATTCCCCAGAAGGGCCTCTAGCCGATGTCGGGCGTTGTTTACGTCTACGGCAGAATGGAATTGCGTGTGATCAACTTCAAAGGCTATTCCTCTCCTGCGGAGGCGTTCTTCAAGCCCCCTGAGAACCTGCTTTGCCATTTCGATGTCATCCGTCGGAAGGCTTGGCCCGCCATAAAGATCACGTAAGCGAATAAGAAGCGTGTCCCCGCTCCGCTGCTCGCTTGCCAACATTTCAACGAGATCATGCTTTTCGTCAACAATCGCAATTCCCTTCCCCTGAGCCCTGACTACCCCTGTCGCTCGAAGGTAACGCAGATTCATGTCGCCATACTCGGTGAAGTTTTCGGCCTTTTTCGCATAGTCCCTGCCTAATTTCTCGAACAGTGCCTTGTCGAACTTTTTCTTTGAACTGGCCCCTCCTCTCCTTGCCCGCACAGAGAGGATTTCAGAAGCAACGTCCTCGGGACGAACCATGGGGTTTGACGTCTGGACATACGCCGCAAATTCAGTAAAGCCAATCGCGCTTTGGCCTGTACGACGTTCCACTTCCAACATGACGGCCAAAGTCCATCGAAGAGGGGAAAACGCGCCTCCGTCCGGCAACGGCTCCATGTGCATCGCAGAGGCACGGAGAAAGAATTCCTGCACGGCTGGGACGGTGTCAGCTTCAAGAAACGCCTTGCCAAACGGCGTTATGCCGTCAATCGTTCCGACATCCGCCTGAGACAACCCGTCCTTGCCGACATCTCCGTATGTGAAGCCGTTCTTGTTAAACACCAGTCTCCACTTCCGCCCGTAACTACCTGTCGGGTCTTTCCCGGGCGCGTTATTCAGGACACCTCTTTCACACAGGTAGTTTGTAAAGGCGACCGCGCCCGCTACTCCACGGATTTTTCCCACAAGATTCGACTCGGCGTAAAGACGAAAAGCCTCGTGAATCCGCATCGGGTTCCTCACGCCCGTATTGCCCACTTGCCAGATTTCAATCATGACACTTCCTCAATATCCGATGAAAAGGAATTCGTTGACGTTTTGCCTTGCCGTTTCTCCACCCGATCTGTTTCCGAAGTTATAACGGTAGTCAATCGGCAAGACCTCCACGTTCCGCTTGTAACGTGATAACAAAGCCATCATCTGTTCTTTCGTCGGCAAGCTGTTAGAGGAATAGGAAACGATCAAGATAGACTCTCGGTAGTGGTCGAAGATTTCGGCGAAAGCCTTTTCCGCACCCTCCTTCCGGGCAAAAGGCGTCGGGTACGATTTGAACTTCTTTGTTTTCGTCTCCTCCTGTATCTCAACACCCTTCCACGAACGGGCAAGACCTTCGAGAAAATGGTAGCGGCGCACATATTCATTGTCCGACTTCGGCGTAAAGTAGGGAGGATCAATGTACACCAGATCGGGAGAAACGCCGTCTAGTTTCAGAGCATCGCCCCATACCGATCTATTTGCATGTCCATTGTCGAATACCGCAGCATTGACAGACTTGACGCACTCCACGAACTGTTCCTCGATTGAAAGTTTGAGGTCTCTCCGCCCGTCGTCATATCTGTCGCCAACGTATGTGAAAAGTCCGCGTGGACGCTTTTTCGCACAGGCGCGAATGAGCGCCGTCATCGCAATGGCCCGCTTGTAGGGATTCTTCAGGTGTGCGATGTTCGCCCGCAAGGCGTCTATTGTGGCGTTCTCCTCGTCCGTGAAAAAGATGCCCTTGAACACCCTCGACACAAATCCGTCCACCTTCTTCGGCTTCTCCAGAATCCTTGACACCTCGGCATCTGTCAGTGTCGTGGCGTTGTTCTCAACCATCGCCTTTGAGAAGGTCGCCGCCATCGCCATGTAGTCATTGCAGCAGACGGATTTTCCCATCGACTTGAACATGTATCCCACGATCCCGGAACCGGAAAACAGATCCAGTGCGCTCCTGAAGTCAAACTGACTTGCGACCTGCCATATCTCCCCAAGCAGCTTTCGCTTGGAACCCATGTACCGCGTGGCCGGATACATTTTCGCCTGTTGCGGGACAGAGATGTTCCGATACAAGATGGCATGTGTTTTCCGCTTGGGCGGCATAACGACAATCACATCCTCGCCGCTACGCGTACTTGCGTCGCTGGAAATGTTTCGCTTTGTCTTGATGACCTGCAATGAACAGTTCCCGTATAGTTCCCGCACAAGCGGGTGGTTTGAATTCGTCAGGACCGACCATGCTCCGTGTTCTCTAAGCCTTGTTGTAGCTTCAGCCAAGCGCCTGTGGTCGGCTTCGTAGAACTGTTCTTTCGTGTAGCGCTTGAAATCTCCCCATTTGCCGACCGGGACGTACGGTGGGTCGAGGAAAACGAAGTCACCAGCCTGGACGTGATCGGAAAGGATTTCTGCAAAGTCGCCACAGAGGATGTCTGCCCGCTTCAGCACCTCTGATGCCGCGCGAAGATTCTCCTCGTCGCAAATGCGCGGATTTGAGTAACGGCCATACGGGACATTGAATTCTCCCTTACGATTGACCCTGTAGAGGCCGTTGAAGCATGTCCTGTTCAAGTAGATCATTCTCGCGGCAGCTTCGGACGGATCAAGTTCTTGCCACACCTGCGCCCTTACGTCGTAATAGTCGGCGCGCGTGTTGTGATAACGTTTCAGGCGCTCAATGACCGCATCCACGTCGGACGCTATCTGCCGATAGAGATTGACGAGTTCGGGGTTGCTATCCGAAAGAATCGCGCGTTCGGGTTGAAGCGCGAAGAACAGCGCACCGCCTCCTACGAAAGGCTCAATGTAAGTACCGAACCTTTCGGGGACATGGGGCAGAAGCTGCGCGATAAGCTGCGTCTTGCCTCCGGCCCATTTCAAGATCGGCTTCACGGCAATCCGTCTATTCGCAGCGCACATGGTTAACGATATTCCGCCGTATTGTACAGGACATCATACCTGCCCATTCTGTTTCTCGCTCACATCCCGTCGCGGACACCGCATCCATGCATAAAAAGGAGCGCACTTCTTCCTCATGCACTCCACAGAAGCCCTGCTACAGGCCGATCAAAGTACATGCGATGGAAGTGCGCCCTTGCGGGCGCATCTCCACTCACATGTCGCTTTGATCTAAACGATCTTTTCCTGAAATGGTGCTAGTATTTCGCTGGAACGACTTGTTAGCGTTGATGCTAAACTAAAATGCGGTCGGGGGTGGGCTTGGGGCCAGTTCCCGGCCTATGTCTGCTGGCGAAGCGGCGAGAGCGCCGCTTCCCCGAAGCGGGACAAAGTATAGCAAAACCCCGTTCCGCAGACTATCCTAAAATCGCGGCATTCAAGATTTCGGGCGCATCCGCGAATCGTGCACGATTCGCGGATGCGCCCGCATTTTCAGTCGCGGGTGACCGTAGGAAATGCGTCGTCACGCAGACGCCTTCTTGTATCCCGTCGCCTGCGCGTTCCACGCGAAGAGGAAGAATACCATGCCGACGAGGGCGAAGCCGCCGATGGAGAGCAGCGCGGCGTTCCAGCCGAAGTGCTTGCTGATGAGCGCGATGCCGATGCCGGATACCGTCGTGGCGGCGTACCCCATGATGCCCATGAAGCCGTTCGCCATCGCCGCCGCGTCGTTCGTGGCCTGCTGCGCCGCCACGATGCCGATCAGCGCCTGCGGGCCGTAGATGAAGAAGCCCGTCCCCATCAGGAGAAGCGTCGCCTGCCAGATCTGCGCGCCGGCGGGCAGATACCAGAACCCGAGAGCGCACAGTCCCGCGAAGAACATGCAGAAAACGCACGTCCGCACGCCGCGTCCGGCGAACAGTTTGTCCGTGATCCACCCCGCGAAAATCGTGCCCACGACGGCGGCCAGCTCGAAGGCGATGATCATCATGCCGCCCTTCGACACGGGAATGCCCTTGTATTCCTTCAGGAACGTGGGACCCCAGTCGAGGAACCCGAAGCGCACGACGTACACGAAGAAGTTCGCGAGGGCGCACAGCCAGATCACGCGGTTGCGGAAGACGAGCCTGCGCCTGTCGGCGTCCGTCACCTGACGCTTCTCCGCCTCGTCCGCCTTTCCGCGCACGTCGGAGAGATCGAGTTCAGGCAGCCCCTCCTCGTGGGGACCGTCCTTGACGGAGAAGAAGCAGAACACGGCAGCGAGGCCCGCCAGCGCCGCCGGCACGTAGAAGCACCAGCGCCAGTTCATGCCAATCGCGAACAGCAGCGAGCAGATGCCGAGCGCGAGCGCCGAGCCGAAGGAGTGGGACGTGTTCCAGATGGACATCTTCGTGGCGAGCTCCTTCGGGTGTATCCAGTGCGTGAGCATTTTCGCGCACGCCGGGAAGCCCATGCCGAGCGTCCAGCCGTTGATTACCCAGAACACCGCGAAGAGGATCGTCAGCGACGTGCAGCCGAACAGGAAGTTCATCAGAGCCGAGAGCGCGAGGCCGATCGCCATGAAGATGCGGCCGTTGAGCTTGTCCGCCCAGAAACCGTTCGCGAACCGGCTGATTCCGTACAGCACGCCGTGTACGGTGAGGATCACGCCGAGGGCCTCCTTGGTGATCACGCCCTCGTCCAGCATTCCCGGCTGCGCCATCGAGAGGTTCTTGCGCGTCACGTAGAAGAACATGTAGACGATCATGCTGTAGATGATGAACTTCCACTGCGCGCGCTTGAATGTCTTTGCCTGTGCTTCTGTCATTTGCTGTTTCCTTTCTGCCCGTAGTAGGCTTTCGGGCCATGCTTGCGGGAATAGTGTTTTTCAATAAGGTCTCGATTCATCTGGATGGCGGGGTTGAGCGCCACGGAAAGCAAGGCGATCTTCGCGACCTCCTCCAGGATCACCGCGTGCTCCACGGCGTCGGCTGCGTCACGGCCCCAGGTGAACGGACCATGGTGGGCCACGAGCGCGCCCGGCGTGGCAACGGGGTCGATGCCGAGACGGTGGATCGTCTCCACTACGGCGTCTCCCGTTGCCTCCTCGTAGGCGTCGCGGATGCGGTCGGACGGAATTTCCCCCGTAACCGGCACGTCGTCGTGGAAGGTGTCCGCGTGCGTGGTGCCGATGTTGGGAATCGACCGCCCCGCCTGCGCCCACGCCGTCGCGTGGGCCGAGTGGGTGTGGACGACGCCCCCTAAGGAAGGGAACGCCTTGTAGAGGACAAGGTGCGTGGGCGTGTCGCTCGAAGGGCGGTAGTTCCCCTCCACCACCTTGCCGTCAAGGTCCACCACCACCATGTCGGAGGGCTTCATGCCGTCATACGGAACGCCGCTCGGCTTGATCACCACGAGCCCGCGTTCGCGGTCTATTTCGCTCGCATTGCCCCAGGTGAGTATGGCGAGACCCTCACGAGCAAGCGCGAGGTTGGCTGCGCAGACGCGCTCCTTGACTTCCTCAAGCATTGCCGCGAATCTCACTTTCCGTAACTGAAGTACTTTTCCGTGCCGTAGGGGAAGTCCGTGAGGCGGAAGTTGCCCACGTGGTCCCAGAGAATCGAGTACCCCTTCTGGAAGGAGAGGAATATCCACGGACAGTCCTCGCGCACGATCTCCTGCGCGCGCTTCCACGCCGCATGGCGCGCCTCGGGCGTGGCGGCCGACATCGCCTCGTCGTAGCATTTGTCGAATTCCGGATTTCTGTAGTTGCCGTGGTTCGCGCCTGGCGAACAGTTCTTCGAGTGGAAGAGCTGAAGGAAGTTCTCCGCGTCCGGGTAGTCGCCCACCCAGGCGAGCATGAAGAGCGTCGTGTGTCCGTCCGAGACGGCCTTGAGGTACGCCGCCCACGTCATGAACTGCGGCTCGAGCTTGATGCCCACGCGGTCATAGAAGCCCTGCAACAGCTCCACCTCCTCGCGCGCGCCCTGGTCGGCCCGCCCCAGCGAGATCGGGAGTACGAGCCGCTTGCCCGTGCTCGGATCCTTGCCGTCCGGGAATCCCGCCTCTTCCAGCAGCTTCTTCGCCTTCTCCAAGTTGAACGCATACTCGAACGGTTCTTCGATCCGCCCGTCCACGCCCGGCGGCACCGGACCGTCCGCCGGATCCACGCGGTCGTTGAAGAACCGCTTCCAGGCCGGCGCGTCGAACGCGCAGTTGAGCGCCTGACGGAGCTTCTTGTTCTTGCCGAGCAGCGGATCGTCCATGTTCACGCCCACGTACCCCACCTGGAGCGTGGGCGCGGAGAGTAGGCGCACGCCCTTGGCGGACAGCGACGGCATGAGCTTCCCGTCCTTGTCCACAACGGCGTCCCAGTTGTTGCGGTCCACGCCGCCGAGGCAGTCCACTTCCCTGCCGAGGAACATCAGCCACTGGGTGGAGTTGTCGCCCACGACGACATACTCGATTTTGTCGAACGGCGCTGGGTTCTTGATCTCCGGCCACCTGCGCCAGGAGACGTCGCGCGTGAAGATCATGCGGTAGTTGCGCCACCACTCCGCAAGGCGGTACGGACCGGTCCCCACCGCGTGCTGCCCGAACGACGTGCCGTACTTCTCCACTGCCTCGTGCGCCACCACCGCGGAGTACGACAGCGCCGTAAGCCAAGGGAACACGTGGAACGGCTTCTTCAGCGTGATGGCAACTGTCCGCGCGTCGGTGGCCTCGATTTTGTCGACGTAGTCCATCGTCCACATGCCGCTCGACGCGTTCGCGGGATCGCGTAGGCGATTGAGCGAATACACCACGTCCTCCGCGGTCGCCAACCGGCCCTTCCCGTCGGGGAAGCAGGGGTCGTCCTGGAAGCGCACGCCGTCGCGCAGACGGTAGGTGTACACGAGACGGTCCGCGCTCATCACGGGAAGGTCGCACGCACCCGCCCTGAGACGGTATGGGCGCGCCTCGTAGTCGACCTCCAGCAGCGGCTCGTAAACTAGCGCGGCCGCGCGGGAGTCGTACACGGCGGACGTGTGGATGGGATCCATCGAGGCCACGCGCTCCAGCGGGCGACGGAACGTGACGCCACCGGCCGCGTAGGCCGACAGCAACAGCAAGGTGATTCCTATTCTTCTCATTTCTTTTTCTCCGCGTCGGATTTCAGCAGCACCACGCCACCCCCGTCATCAGCGCGGCCGTGTAGGCGGCCGAGACCACGTCGTCGAACAGGACGCCCGACGCCGTGTGGATGTTGCGGTCGATGTAACGTGCAATCGGCAGCTTGATCGCATCAAGGATTCGGAACACCGCAAATCCCGCTATCGCGAGCTGCCATACGGGAAAGGCCGGACGGTCGGGCAGGACCCAGAACAGCGGCACGCAGAGGTAGCCCACGACCTCGTCCAGCACGAAGTGCCGCGGATCGGGGTCGTTCCACCGCCGCTGCGCCCACGGCGTAAGCCAGTAGTGAATTGCGGAAAAAAGCAACGCGCCGAAGAAACACCATGCCCGCACGGCTTCGTCGCCACACCCGGCAAACACTGCGGCAAGATGCCACGCAAGCCCGGTGAGCGCGCCGAACGAGCCCGGCACGATGGGGGCGAGACCGAGGAAAAACCCGCTCGCCAGAAACAGCTTCAGTCTATCTTCTTTCTTCACGCGGCACAGTATACCATATTTCACACGCGTGTGCCGCATGTTAGTTCACCAGCGAAAGCAACTCGTCAACCGTGCGGCAGAGCTTAACGACGGACCAGAGACGACGCCAACGCGGCACGCCGCACCAGTAGGAGACAAGTTCCTTCATCCGTCCAAGCACCGGCACGTCGCCGCACAGTTCCTCCCGGGACCTCGCGACGTACGCGCGCAGCAGGGCGTCCGCGTCGGCGCGTGCGCCAAGCGCCCGCACGAACGCGCGCCCCACCATCACGCCAGCCACGCCGTCAGGCAAATCACCCAGACGGTCCAGCTCCGCGTCTCCGTTGTAGATCACGGGGTTAGCGGATTCGGCGAGAATTTCGGCGAAGCGCGCACGGTCCACTTCGCCCTCGTACATCTGCCGCGCCGTGCGCGCATGTACCGTGAGCGCGGCGAGAGGATAGCGGTTGATGCGCGGCAGGAGCGCGCGGAGGTCGTCTGGCGAATCCACCCCGAGGCGCACCTTGAGCGAGAACTTCCCCGGCCCCATCTCCTCGCACCCCGCCGCGAGCAGCGCCTCGAGCAAGTCCGGCGTGCGCAGGAGGCCCGAGCCGCGTCCGCGCCGCACGATCATCGGGAACGGACATCCCGCGTTGAGGTCGGCGCGGTCGAAACCCCGTTCGCGGAACGCGCGCAGGAGCGTGCGCATGGCGTCGGGATGTTTCGTGATGACCTGCGGGACGAGCGGCAGCGTGGGCTGCACATCGCGCGGAAAAGGCTTAAGGTCGGCAAGAAGGCGATCGCACACGCGGATGCCGGGATTGGCAGGGATGAACGGCGCGAACGCGCCCACGAACCCGGCCTCGCAGATCGCCCCCGCGAATACCTCGCGGAACGCGCGGATCGTCACGCCGCGCAACGGCGCCAGCCACAACTTGCACACAACGACAATTCCTCTCAATGGGAATCCCCGACGGACGGACAATCAGTCACCGTTCGACCTTTGGCGCCTTCGGGTCCATCCGCCGGGGAAAGTGCGTTAGGGGTAGTCGGCCGGGAGGGTGAGGATTTCGCATCCGTCGTCCGTGATGGCCACGGTGTGTTCCCAGTGCGCGGCCATGCAGTGGTCGCCCGTGATCACGGTCCAGCCGTTGTCGCGGTCGACATACGTCTTCGCGCCTTTCTTCGTGAGCGTGATCATCGGCTCGATGGCGATCGTCATGCCGGACTTCAGCACGAGCTTCGTGCCGGGCTTGCCGTAGTTGGGCACCTCGGGGTCCTCGTGTACGGTGCGGCCCACGCCGTGTCCGATCCAGTCGCGCACCACGCCAAAGCCGGCGTCCTCCGCCACTTTCTGGATGGCGTAGCCGACGTCGCCGAGATGTACGCCCGGACCCGCGGCGGCGATGCCGGCCGCGAGACACTTCTTCGTGGTCTCCACGAGGCGAATCACCTCGGGGTCGCTCACGCCCACCATCACGGTGCGGCTCGTATCGCCGTTGTAGCCCTGCGTGAGAATGCCCACGTCGCACTTCACGAGGTCGCCGGGCATGATCATCCGGTCGCCGGGAATGCCGTGAATCACTTCCTCGTTCACGCTTACGCACAGCGCGCCAGGGAAGCCCTCGTAGCCGAAGAAGCTCGCCTTCACGTTGTTGCGAAGACAGTAGTCGCGCACGATCGCGTCGATCTCCGACGTCCTCATGCCCGGCTCGACCGCCTTCGCGCAGATGTCGCGGATTTCGGCGCTCATGCGACACGCCACGCGCATGCGGTCGATCTGGGCCTTCGTCTTGATGTCTACTTTCATGGCCTTACATCGCGGCGAGGAACGCGGCGGCGACGTTCTCCACGCCCGTGGTGCCATCCACGGTGCGGAGCAGGCCCTTGTCCTTGTAGTAGGCGATGAGGGGTTCGGTCTGCTGGTGGTACACGACGAGACGGTCCTTGACGGTCTCGGGGTTATCATCCTTGCGCACGACGAGCTTCTCGCCGCACACGTCGCACACGCCCTCGACCTTCGGGGGCAGGTTGCGCACGTGGTAGCCGGCCTTGCACTTCGGACACGTCCGGCGGCCCGCGATGCGGTCCTGGATGATCTCGTCCGGCACGTCGATCAGCACGGCGCTCTTCACGGGCGTGCCCATCTCGGCGAGAATCTCGGCCTGCGCGAGGTTGCGCGGGAATCCGTCGAGCAGCATCGTCACGTCGCCCGTCGTCTCAGCCACCACGTCCTTGATCATCGTGGCGATCAGGGCGTCGGGCACGAGGTTGCCGGACTCCATGTACGACTTGGCCTGCTTGCCGGCCTCCGTGCCCTTCGCGACGGCGCCGCGCAGCAGGTCGCCGCTCGACACGTGCTTGAGGTTATCATGCGCGGCGGCGAGCGCGCCCGCCACCGTACCCTTCCCCGATCCCGGGGCTCCCAACAGAATGACAATGTTCATAGCGGCGGATAGTATACCACATTTTAGGGCGGCAAAACAGAACCTGCTTTGCCGCCCTAGGCGGAGCGCCTGGAAATCACGAAAGTTCCAAATCACGCGCGCGCGGTGATCAGAGATCTCGCATCCGGGGGCGGGACGCGCTCCGTCGCGTCCGCTGACGGTTGACAAGTCTCACGCAGAGTAGGCTCACCGGATGACCAACACAAAGCCGACATGTGCGTAAAGTCCGTCGTCCTTGACGGCAAAATGGCGCTTGCGCTCGCCTTCCACGCCAATGAACTTCAACGTATCGACGTTGCCGGGAGCCGATCCGGCCTCCCACGAAATCACCTTGCCGCCAAGCATGACGTCCATCGACCAGGCAGGCAGGGTCCAGCGGACCCACTGCTCCTCCGGCTTCGACCTGTCGGCCTCGCGCACGACCGCCTTGTACCGCGAAGGATCGAGAAGCCAGTCGCCGCCGCCGTAACACGCATCCGCCGCAAACGCGGGACACGACAGCGCCAACGCCGCCGTCACGGCCCAAGCGGCCTTTTCAAACAAACATCTTCTAGCGGATTCTGGTTTGATGAGCATTTTTATCTTTCTCTTTTTCTTGCTGTTTTCTCGCAAGCAGTATATCAAAAAAAAAACGCACCTTTACCGCACGAGGACCATGAGGCCGCCGCTCGTCATGTACAGTCCGTCGTCCTTGGACGTGAACGTGCGCTTATACTCGCCGGGCGCGTTCCTGAACTTGACCGTGCCGACGTTCTCCGGCCTCGCCTCCCACGAAATCACCTTGCCGCCGGCAAACCTCTTGCCGCCCAACGCCATGTACACCGTCGCGCCGTCTGCGAACTTGAGTGTCCTGTCGCTGTTCGTGTTCGTGAACGCCGAGATGAGCGGAAGCGCCGACTCGCGCAGCGAGAGATCGATGGTCGAGCCGTCCATCATCGTGCAGCCGTGGAAGTAGTCGTGCGCGGACGGCTTGAACGCGCCGTGTATGTTGAACGCGGCCCTGCCGTTGTTGGAGTTGCGGTCATACAGCGCCTCGTAGTTGCGGACGCTCAACGGAGCGTACAGCCAAAGGGCGCAGCCGACCTTGAAATCCACAGTCTCGGCATGGTTCGTCCCGTTGGCGCTCGCATTGCCACCGTCTTGCCCCGTCAGCAGTTTGCCATCACCGGCATCGTTCCTCAATTCGATGGTGCCGTTGCTGATCGTCGCATTGCTGAGGAAGAACGACTTTCCGGAACTGACATCGACGGTGAGTTTGTGGCCTGCGAGATCGAGCGTCGTCGCCACGTAGCTTGTGCCAATCATGCCGCAGCTGTGCGGAAGCTCGAATGACGAGTCCGCCGTGAGAGTCACCGTCTTGAACTGACCCTGTGCGTTCGTATTGTCCGCGCCCGTGTTCGTGAGCTTTCCGCCGTTCAGAACGAATGTATAGGCGTTGAAATCCCATTGCCCGTTGATGTCGAAGACGAGCCCGGCGTCAAGCTCGAATGTCTGCGGCGTTGCGCCGAACGGATTGGACGTACCGGCAACACCGGCCTTGAGCGTTCCCGCCACGAACTGCATTCCGCCCTTGCAGGGCTGCCCGATGGCGCCGACGAATGTGCCGTTCCCTTCCTTGACGAACTTGATGTTGTTGTTGAGGCACGCATTGCTCGTGCCGAAACGCACCGAATTGTTGGAGAACGTCAAGCCGCCCGAGACGTTGAAATGGACTTCCGACATGACGCTGTTGTTGGAGTTGAATATCTGGGAATAGGTGTACTTGTTGCCGGAAACGCCTTGAAGGGTCAGACTGTGCCCGTTCAGATCGACCACCGCGTCGCCGAGCGGAACAACGCCGCCAATTTCGCTCCAGTCCGTGTCGCGCTCGAGCGTGACCATCGGCGTGGCGAAAAGGTCGTAGATTCCGTAGCCGTCCGCACCGTCGTATGCCGTCACAACTGCGTCCGGACAATCCACGAACGCGCCGCTGGCGTTCACGAAGTTGTGGCCCAGGACACCAGAATGATTACCGTAATGGCCCGCAGCCGCCGCATAGCCGTACACGCCGTCCACGCCGTTGGTGAAGTTGACGATGACGCACTTGTTCCACCCGCCGTCATAGACCTGGTACTCCACGCGCATCGACCGCACCGAGTCGCCGTCGTATTCAAACGCCCTGTGCAGCCCGACGCCCTCGCCGTCGTCGTCGCTGATGCTTGCAGCCGCGAAACTGCAGCCGAGATAATAGTCCTTTATGTCGTCGAGCGTGAGAACCGGCTCGCCGGCGGGATTCTTGAACACGAGGCGGCTTTCGTCCTTCTTCATGTACCGCGACGCCTTGAGGCCGGCTACGCCGTATCCGCCCCCCGTCCATGTCGTTGGAACACCACGATCGAATGCTGCCGTTTTACTTTCCTGGTCGCAGTCGTAAACCGGATTTCCGTTTTCGTCGAGCCAGGCGAAATTGAAGCCCAAATTCCTTACTTTATAAAGATACTGCCCCTTGCCGTATTTGGCATAGACGCCGTCGGCGCGAGTCTCCATCTCAATCGTTGCCGACTTGGTGTGCCCGTCGTCGAGAATGACAAACCAACATATCGCGTTGGAGATTGAAGTCTCGCCAGCGGGCGTGAACGATTGAAATCCTTTTGCATAAACTCTCTGTTTGGTATTGACGCTGCTACCGCACATGTATGCGGAAATCTCGTATCCGTCATCCACCATCTCCTGCAGCGATGTGCCGTCGAGCATCTTGACCCACGTGCCCGTGAGCAACGGTAGCTGCGTCGTCACATCTATGACTCTGTGCGTGGAAGCGATCTTGTTTTCGGCGGCGTTCCAATACGCCTTTGGGGCGTTGGACGGCGCGGCGCTCAGCGCGAATACGCCGTATGCGGACGTCGTCGCGGCGGCGACGCCGTAGTACTCCGCCGGTTGGGTCGTATTAGCCGTCCAGCCGCTGCTCGCCGATGGGGTACCGAGCGGATGCGTGGACGCTCCCGCATACAGGGTTTTCACGGCCTGCGCGTACACGCCGTCCTCGCCGTTGGAGAACTCGACGACGACGCATTTCGTATATTGAACATCGACGATCTGGAAATCGACGGACATTCTCGTCGCCCGTCCGTTGACGGTCTCAAGCACGGTGGGATTGTATCCCTTGGCGACGGAACCGATGCAGGAGGTGTTGATCGACACTCCGCAGAACCGCGACGAGAAGTCATAATCCCTGATATCCTCCACCGTGAGCACCGGCTCGCCGGGGGCATTGGCGAAGGCGAGGGAACGCGCGGACGTCTTTGGCAGCTTCACAAGCGTCAGCGAACAGAAGCCATAACCGCCACCGTCGTATGTGGCGATGGTGCCGGCCGACGCCTTTCCGGCGTTCGACGTGTCGCAGCTGTAAATCACGCCTCCGTTCCCGTCCGGCTCGACGAACGCGAAGGAAGGGTTACTTTTATTGTAAAGATACTGCGCACGCCCCGCCCGTGCGTAAACGCCGCCGTCGCCGTTGGTCAATTCCACGGCAACAGACTTCGTGTGTCCGTCGTGTACATTCACGAACAATACGGAAATCATCGAAACCGCGTCCGTCGCCGGATTGCGGCAGACGAGGACGTCTCGCGCTTGAAACACACTCTTCCTATGCCAGCTCGTGCCGCACTGCGTCGCACCGAAAACGTAGCCGTCGTCGACAAGCCCGACAATGTCGTCGAGCGTCATTCCTGTAAACGCAAGTTTGGGCGTGTCCGTGAGCGTGGAGGCGCTATCGTTGAAAGACGTGCCCATGCGGAAGATTGGCGACGAATAAGGAAACTTGAGCGATACCGAGTGCGCCACCGAGGGCAACGCCGCCGCAACACAAAGCACGGCCGCGACAAATGCGCCCCTCCATAATGTGGCACCATTTACCGCGCCACCTCCTTGGAAGGAAGCGGATAATTTATCCCCCCCGATTTTGCTCGTTTTCAGCAATTTGTAGAGTAGAGACCCACGCCTCGGCGTTGCCGCCGATGCGACTTCCCCCTCG
>CAMKJU010000089.1 GCA_946413265.1 uncultured Lentisphaerota bacterium | reverse complement strand
CCGTCAGTGCGCCGCCAAGATGGCGGCGTTCCCAGTCAGGCCGCGACAAGCGCGGTCTCCCGTGGTGGCGCGTTCCCCCTACACGGAGGCGTGTGATTGTTCCGCACCATAATCGCACGCAGGTTTGGGACGGCTTTCCATGCGGCGGCTCGGTGGGACGCCTCGCCCCACCACGCGGTCACGCGGGACGCGTGACCCTACCGGTAGGACGATAGAATAGAAGGCCCAAATCCCGTGTAGGGAAGTCAAAACCTCCATGTAGGGAGATCAAACCCTCCGTGTAGGGAGACCACAAATCCCATGTAGGGAGGTCAAACTCTCCACGTAGGGAGAGCGAACCTCCCTAGTGGCTCAAAAATCCCCCCATCGTAGGGGGCGGCGAGGCCTCTTCTAGGGGAGAAACATTGTTCCAATCCACGCGGCCGGCTTCAGCGCGGCGAACTCCGGCAAATATCGCAGATAGGGGGTATCAGGGCGGTACCCCCCTCTTCCCAACCTATTTATAGGTGGGAAGGGGTGGTGGGGGGTAGGGGTAGGGATGTCGAGACGGCACCCCAATGCCCGGACTTGGGCAAGACTGGGCAGCAGCCGCCTGGAGACGCGCGGATTCGTTCTCGCGCATGTGGAGTTTTCCCAGAGAACCGCCAGGAGGACGGCCGAGAATGTGATATACTAATCTGCACCATGAAAAGAATAATACTATTAGTTGTCACTAACATTGCCGTCATGCTCGTCATGATGGTGGCGTTTCACGTAGTGTGCGCGTTCCTGGGCGTGGATCCGGTTGCGGCGTTCGGCGGAACGGGCCTGGACATGACGTCACTTGCCGTCTTCTCGCTCATCTTCGGCATGGGCGGGGCCGTCATATCGCTGCTGCTTTCGAAGACGATTGCGAAGCTCAGCGTTGGCGCGCGGGTGGTCAACGGCACCGAGGGCGAGGCGGAGCGGTGGCTCGTGGAGACGGTGCGCTCGCTCGCGGAACGCGCTAACGTGCAGATGCCGGAGGTGGCGATCTACGAGGGCGAGGCCAACGCCTTCGCGACGGGCGCGTTCCGGAACCACGCGCTCGTGGCGGTGTCCACGAAGATCATGGAGCAGATGACGCGCGAGGAGCTGCGCGCGGTGTTAGGACACGAAATGAGCCATGTGGCGAACGGCGACATGGTGACGACGACACTCGTGCAGGGCGTGTTGAACGCCTTCGTCATCTTCCTGTCGCGCTTCGTGGCGGCCGTGGCGGCGGGCGCGCTTGCGAAGGACAGGAACAGCCGCAGGGGAGCTTCGCGCGGTATCTACTACCTCGTGTATTACGTGCTGCAGATGGTGCTCGGCATCGCCGCGTCGCTCATAGTGTGCTGGCACTCGCGTCGGCGCGAGTACGCGGCGGACGCCGGGAGTGCCAATCTGCTGGGGTCGCCTTCGCCCATGATCGCGGCGCTGCGCCGTCTGGACAACCTGCGGCCGGGGATTCTGCCGGATTCGCTCAGGGCGATGGGGATTAACGGACGGAAGGCGTCGCTCTTCGCCACGCATCCGTCCATCGACGACCGCGTGGCGGCGCTGGAGCGCATCATGCGCGGCATATAGTTAGATAATTTGAGATAGTTTCTATAAAATTGGATAGCATAAACCACCATCTGTAGGCGCGGCGGTTCCGTTTTTCAGGCTTGGCATGAAATCTGCTCTTGACATCGCGCTATGGCTACTTTCAAGAACATATCGCATAATGCGGTGCTTCGCAGGGCTTTTGAGTACTGGGCGAACGTGGTCCGTAATTATGACGGATTGATGAGGGAATGGGATTTCTTCGACCTCATCTGGCGGTACATGCGCCGCGAAGAAGTGGCGGAGATGATTCGCATCCATTACACTAAGGCGGAGCTGAGTCCGCTCACTGAATGTGGGCGCGACCCTCTTGACCTTGAGGTCGACGGGGTCAACGAGATGCTCGCGCGTATCTGGAACGAGAAACCTCTCCGCAAGATGCTGCGCCGTCTCCTTGAGCTCATGAAGAACCGCATCCTCGCCCACCTCGATGTCGGGGAGGACGATGCCGCGTTCGACGCGCGTTTTGCGAATCTATGCTCGTTCATGAACCTCAACGAGGTGGAGGCGGATTTGTTCATGCTGATGTTCGTGCGCCGGGATACGATCTTCGACGACTTCCCCGAGAACGAGAAAATCATGGAGCGTCCGCTGTACTACGCGATGGCCATTGACCGCTCCTACTCCGAGGTGCTCAAGGCCCTGAGCAAAAAGGGCAAGCTCGCGCGTTACGGGTGCATGGACGACGAATACTGGTTCAACTACAATGAGTTCGACGCCTATTTCACGGGTACGGATGAGTCCCCGCTTGACGAACGCTACTATAAGGTGGCGCGGGGCGAGCCGCTGCCGTGGGAGTTCTTCGGCGACCTATCAGAGAAGGACGGCGCTCTTCTCAAGGAGATGCTCGCCGCCCGCGCGGCCGGCGGCCGGCTCAACGTCCTCTTCTACGGCGCTCCCGGCACGGGCAAGACGAGCTTCGCGTGTGCGCTCGCGAAGGCCGTGGGCGGCACGGCCTACGAACTTTTGCAGGGGGAGCGCGACGGCAAGAACATCTCCACCGAGTCGCGCATGGCGGGCATCCAGATTTTCAACGAGCGTGTCGCGGGCGCGCACACGCTGCTTATCGTGGACGAGGCGGACGAGCTTCTGCGCACGAACGCGGAGGTGTACGGCGGCGGTACGGGGAACGGGCACACCGAGAAGGGCGTGATGAACACCATCCTCGACGGCATGCGCGCGCCCGTCATCTGGATTTCAAACGCACCCGCCGAGGTGATGGACGAGTCCGTCCGCCGCCGCTTTGACTACTCTATCTGCTTCAAGGCGCTCACGCCGGTGCAGCGTCAGGCCATCTGGCGCAACAACGTCCAGAAGTTCGGCATGGGGGACATCATCGGCGACCAGTCCGCCGAACGCTTCGCGGACCTCTACGAGACGAGCGCCGGCGGCATCACGATGGTGTTGGAGAACGTCCGGCGTCTCAATCCCGAGGCCGGGCGGGTCGAGGAGCTCGTGGACCGCATTATGAAGCCGCACTGCGAGCTCATGCGCCGTCCCGTGCAGGACGGCAAGCTCCAGCCGGCGTCCGACTACTCGCTCGAGGGCCTCAACATCCGCGGCGACCTCGGCCTGGACAAGGTGGTCCAGGCGGTCCGCAACTTCCAGGTCCGCCAGGCCGCCGGCGCCGGGAAGGGCGGCCCCGACCGTCCGCGCATGAACCTCCTCCTCTGGGGGCCGCCCGGCACGGGGAAGACGGAGTTCGTCAAGTACCTCGGCACGGCGCTCAAGACGAAGGTCGTGGTGAAGATGGGGTCCGACCTCCTCGACATGTACGTGGGCGGCACGGAGGCGCGCATCCGCGACGCGTTCCAGGAGGCGGCCGCCGAGAAGGCCATCCTCTTCCTCGACGAAATCGACGGCCTCGTCCAGGGCCGCGAGCGCGCGTCCCACTCCTGGGAGGTCACGCAGGTGAACGAGCTTCTCCACCAGATGGAGAACTTCGACGGCGTGATGGTGGGGGCGACCAACTTCTTCGCGAACCTCGACCAGGCGATTCTCCGCCGCTTCACCTTCAAGCTTGAGTTTGGCTACCTCGATACGGACGGCAAACGCCTCTTCTTCGAGCGCATGTTTGCGAGCCGCCTCACCTCTTCCGAGGCGGCGCGCCTCGACGCCATCCCTGATCTCGCCCCCGGCGATTTCCGCACCGTCCGCCAGGCGATGTTCTACCTGGATGGTGTCGCCGACAACGCCATCCGCCTCGGCGAGCTTGAGAAGGAGTCGTCCGTCAAGCGCCAGGGCCGTGTCTCCGCCCCCGTCGGCTTCAGCGCGGCATAAGATTTTGCATTGGTGTGTAGGGCCGTGTTATGCTATAATGGCGGCGTCGGCGGGAATGGGTCTTGTCGGCAACCTTGAAAGAGAAGGAGCAAAAAAAAGATGACGAAGTACGTGTGTCCGATCTGCGGTTACGTGCATGAAGGCAACGAACCGCCGGAGAAGTGTCCGCAGTGCGGCTGCGCCGGCGCCAAATTCCTCGTGAAGGAGGCTACGGACAAGATGACGTGGGCCTGCGAACACGAGATCGGCGTGGCCAAGGGTCTTGACGCCGAGGTCGTGAAGGGCCTCGAGATGAACTTCACGGGCGAGTGCACGGAAGTGGGCATGTACCTCGCGATGAGCCGTCAGGCCGAGCGCGAGGGCTATCCTGAGATCGCGGATGCCTTCAAGCGCTATGCGTTCGAGGAGGCCGAGCATGCGGCGAAGTTCGCTGAGCTGCTGGGCGACGTGCTGACGAAGTCCACCAAGAAGAACCTCGAGCTCCGCGCGGCGGCCGAGCAGGGCGCGTGCGAAGGCAAGCTCCAGCTCGCCAAGCGCGCGAAAGAGCTGAACTACGACGCAGTCCACGACACGGTCCACGAGATGGCCAAGGACGAGGCTCGCCACGGCGCAGGCTTTGAAGGTCTGCTGAAGCGCTACTTCAAGTAAGGCGCTGCGGGTAAGGCCCTGATGCCGTCGGAGTGATGACCGGCCGTGGAAGTGTTTTTCCTGAGACATGGCGAAACGGAGTGGAACCGCGACAAGCGGATCCAGGGTGCCACGGAATGGACTGACCTCACCGACGATGGGATTCGCGTTGCGGAGTCCACCCGCGACGGAATGCTGTCTCGGGGTCTTGTTTTCGACCGGCTCTACACCAGCCCCTACCGCCGAGCCCTGCACACCGCGCAGGTCATCGGCGCGGGGTTGGGTCTGGAGCCGGTCGTGGACGTTAGGTTACGCGAAATCTCGTTCGGTCCCTACGAGGGGACGCACTACGGCGAAGGACGTTTCGTAGATGACAACATTCGTTGTTGCTTCCAGGATCCGCCCCGCTACGTCGCACCGGAAGGTGCGGAGTCGTTCGATGCCGTCGCGGCGCGCGTGAGAAAATTCCTCGACGACGAGCTTGCACCGCTATCCGGGCGCTTCGCGCGCGTGCTTGCCGTCGCCCACGGCGGTATCCTGCGCACGGTGTTGCGCCTGGCGGCAGGAATCCCCCTGGAGGACTTCTGGAAGGGGACGCAGCCCAACTGTTGCGTGCATGTCATCGACTACACGGACGGCATTCTTACCCTAAAGTCACGCGCACTCACCTTTGAGCATTGAACGGGCGCGGAAATTTTGGTATACTATGCGCCCCATTACAACTAAACGGAGTCAAAAATGGTCTATTCGACTGAGGTACAGCACCAGTGCCCCCTGATGAAGGGGTGCAACCATGGTCCCGCGCCCATCCCCGAAGAGGGCAAGTGGGTGCAGGCAAAGCAAATCAAGGACATCAGCGGCTACACGCACGGCGTGGGCTGGTGCGCGCCGCAGCAGGGCGCGTGCAAGCTGTCGCTCAACGTGAAGAACGGAGTGATCGAGGAGGCGCTCGTGGAGACGATCGGCTGCTCGGGCATGACGCACTCCGCGGCGATGGCGAGCGAGATCCTCGTGGGCAAGACGATCCTCGAGGCCCTGAACACGGACCTCGTGTGCGACGCGATCAACACCGCGATGCGCGAGCTCTTCCTGCAGATCGTCTACGGACGCACCCAGAGCGCGTTCTCGGACGGCGGCCTCGTGATCGGCGCCGGCCTTGAGGACCTCGGCAAGGGTCTCCGCTCGATGGTGGGCACGATGTACGCCACGAAGGCGAAGGGTCCCCGCTACCTGGAGATGACCGAGGGCTACTGCACGCGCATGGCGCTCAACAAGGACAACGAGGTGATCGGCTACGAGTTCGTCTCGCTTGGCAAGATGACCGACTTCATCAAGAAGGGCATGACCCCGAACGAGGCGTGGGAGAAGGCCAAGGGCCACTACGGACAGTTTGAGGGCGCCGCCAAGTACATCGATCCCCGCAAGGAGTGATTAGTGGCTAGTGGTTAGTGACTAGTGGCTAGTTACCAGTGAAAGGAATTTGAGAAATGGCTACCAAGAAGACAACGAAGAAGGCTTCCTCCGAGAAGCTGTTCGAAGGCTACGAGCGCCGCGAGGCCAAGATCCTGTCCGCGCTGAAGCCCTACGGCATCAAGACCATCGAAGAGTGCCGCGACATCTGCCTCAAGGCTGGATTCGACCCCTACAAGATCGTTGAGGAGACGCAGCCGATCTGCTTCGAGAACGCCAAGTGGGCCTACACGGTGGGCGCCGCGATGGCGATCAAGAAGGGCTGCGTGAAGGCGAAGGACGCCGCCGCCGAGATCGGCATTGGGCTCCAGGCGTTCTGCATTCCCGGCTCCGTGGCGGAGAACCGCCAGGTCGGCCGCGGACACGGCAACCTGGGCGCGATGCTCCTTGACGACGCTACCGAGTGCTTCGCGTTCCTCGCGGGACACGAGTCGTTCGCCGCCGCCGAGGGCGCGATCAAGATCGCACTCAACGCGAACAAGGTGCGCAAGACGAACCTCCGCGTGATCCTGAACGGCCTCGGCAAGGACGCCGCCTACATCATCAGCCGCATCAACGGCTTCACCTACGTGAAGACGGCCTTCAACAACAAGACCGAAAAGGTGCGCGTGGTCGAGAAGAAGCCCTTCTCCAAGGGCCCGCGCGCGGCCGTGAACTGCTACGGCGCGGACAACGTCCCCGAGGGCGTCGCGATCATGAAGCTCGAGAACGTGGGCGTGTCCATCACGGGTAACTCCACGAACCCGACGCGCTTCCAGCATCCTGTCGCCGGCACCTACAAGAAGTGGTGCATCGAGAACGGCAAGAAGTACTTCTCCGTGGCCTCGGGCGGCGGCACGGGCCGCACGCTCCACCCGGACAACATGGCCGCCGGTCCGTCCAGCTACGGCATGACGGACACGATGGGCCGCATGCACTCCGACGCGCAGTTCGCCGGCTCCAGCTCGGTGCCCGCGCACGTGGAGATGATGGGCCTCATCGGCATGGGCAATAACCCGATGGTTGGCGCGACGGTCGCAGTCGCTGTCGCTGTCGAGGAGAGCTTCAAGAAGAAGTAAGGGGACGGGCTCGTCCCCCTCAGCCGCCGCCGCTGACCGCTTCTCCGTGAAACGGTTCGCCGGCGGCGTTTTTTTGCAAAAGAATTTATTCGACTTCCCGCGCGCGCGGATTCGTGGTATCATATAGGCACATCCCTGAAAGGACCCTTTATGAAAATGACCCTGCAAGCATGCTCCATCGCGCTCTTCGCGACGCTCGTCGCGGGGTGCGGCAAAGAATCTTTGGAAACCGCCAAGGCTCCGGCTCCAGCGACGGAGGAGGCGGCGGACCTCAACGCGCTCGTGAACGCCGGCGTCGCGGCTGTCGCCCAGAAGGACGCTGCCGCGGCGACAGACGCGGCCGAAAAGGCGCAGGCGCTTCAGCCAGAGTCTGCCGAGGCGTGTCTGGTCGCCGGGCAGGCAGCCTGCCTCCGGCAGGACTACGAGCAGGCGCGTGCGAGCTTCTCCTCCGTCATCAAGACAAAGTCGCTTCCCCCTGCCTTGCGGGCGAAGGCGTACGCAGGCCTGGGCACGGTCGAATTCCTGCAGCATAACGCCGATGTCGCGCGCATTATGTTTCTGCAGGCGCGTCGGCTCGATATGAAGAACGAAGCGGCTTGGTACTACCTGGGATTGATCTACCGCGACGTCTACCGTTTCTACGAGGCCGCCGAGGAGCATTTCCGGATGTTCGCCCGCATGTCGAAGCCGGGAGACCCGCGCGCGGAGAAGGTCAACTACGAGGTCGTCCCCGAACTGCGCAAGACGCTCGCCAGGATCGCCGCCGCTCGGCCTGGAGCCAGCAGCGGCAAGCCCAGCGTTGCGGCTGCGCTGATCCGCGAGGCCGAGGAGCTCGAGGCCAAGAACAAGCTGACGGCGGCGAAAAAGAAGTATGCCGACGCCTACGCCGCCGATCCCATGTCATACGCCGCCGCATTGGGTTACGCGCGCATTCTGAGGAGCACGGACAAGTCTGCAGAAGGTGTGAGGAAGGCGATTCGGGCCTATCGCGCCGCCATAGACCAGAAACCCGCAGTGCAGAAGAATTACCTTGAGGTGGCGCGTCTGGCACGCGAAAACAAGCTTTGGGTACAGGCCGTTGAAATCATGAACCGCGCAGTCGCCCACGATCCCCAGAACAAGGAAGCCCTTGACCAGCTGATCGGCGCGCTGATCAAGGCGGGTAGCGTAAAGTTGGCGAATGCCTGGGCCGAATATCGGAAAGACCTCGGTAAGTAATGGACCTCGCGCCGCTTGATCTAGCCCTGCTCGGTGTCGTTGCCCTTATAGTTGGCATCGGGTTGGTCAGGGGCCTCTCCGGGGAGCTCGCCTCCTTCGCCGGATTCGTGGCGGCGGCCGCTGCCGGGTATTTCCTTTATGGCGGCGCGCACGAGTTCGTGCGCTCAGTCGGGTTCAACAAGGGGGACATGACGGAACTGGCCGCAGCCGGTGTCGCCGACTTCGTGTTGGGGCTTGTCGCGTTCGGATTCGTGCGGCTGCTGGTCAACAAGTTCGTGTCTTTCCTCGTGCCGCAGCCCACTAACGCCCTGTTGGGCGCGTTGAGCGGCGCCTTCAAGAGCGCCGTGCTAATTTTCCTGCTTGCGGGTGTGGGTTTCATGCGTCCCGGTACGTATTCCCATGGGCCGATAGCCGTTCGTTCGCAGATTGTCGGCATGGTTGCCACTTGGGCCGATTCCTTCTGTGCCGACCGCGAGGAGCTGAACTCGGGAGACGACAGGTGAGCGATTCGTCGGATGCCGAGCTTATGGCTCGGACCGCCAAGGGAGATGAGCGCGCGTTCGCCGAGTTGGTAGTGCGCTATCAGGATGTTTTGCTGAACTTTTTCCTTCGCAAGGGCGTTTCATATTGTGACGGGCAGGATCTCGCCCAGCGAACGTTGTTGCGGCTTTGGCGCTACCGGAATCGGTACGCCCCCACGGCGAAGCTGACGACGTTCCTTTTCCTCCTTGCGGGGCAGGTCACAATCGACTTCTTCCGCGCCGAAGGTCATCGGCATGGCCTTGAGGAGGAACTTGAGCGTCAGGTGGAGACGGAGGCGACTGCGGGCACGATGTCGACGGCCGGCGAGGCGGCGACGGCGTGTCGGCCTGCCGATCCGGGTGACGACGGGTCGGGCGATCGCGTTCGCCGCGCCGTGGCGTCCCTGCCGCCCGCGATGCGCGACGTCGTGGAACTGGGAGTGTTTCAGGATCTCCCGTACGCGGACGTTGCGGAGATATTGGGCATTCCGGAAGGAACCGTCAAGTCGAGGATGTTCAACGCATTGAAAAAACTGAAGGAGCTGATGAATGAACGCAGATCTTGAACGTGATCTACGCGAGGCCGGATACGGTCTCTGCGACGTAGTGTCCGCGCTTAGGCGCGCTCCGCAGGCGCACGTGGAGGCGGGATTTGCCGCGCGCGTGCTGGCGCACCTGCCGCGCGAGGGGGGCTTTGTCCGTTTCCGCACACGGTGGCTTTCGCCGCCCATGCTGTTCGCGGCGGCGGCCTCCATCTTGGCAGTATTCGCATTCGTGTCGCTGGTGTTGCGTCCTGTGCCGAAGATGTCCGTTGCGCGCCTGGCCGCCTGCCAGCGCGGGGACGGAACCTTCTCCGACTCATCCGCCGCGCAATACGTGCAGGCGTTTGCCGTAACGGTTCTTGCAAGGGATCCGTCGGCTGACCGTGTCGCGCTGGACAAGGCGGTGGACGCGCTTGTGCGTACGCAGGACGCCTCTGGCGGTTGGGGAAACGCCGCACTTAGCGCGCGGAACGTGGCCGCTCTCGCACAGGCGGAGTCCGCAGGTGTGGCGCAAGCACGCGCGGCGCGTCGGCGCGGCCTTCGGTATCTGCGCATGCACGGCGTAGGCGAGATTTCCGCCGGCGAACTCGTGCGCGAGGCGAAAGACGCCTTTGCGCGCATCGGCCAGTCGCGTGATGACGGCCTTGTGTGCAGCACGGCGCTGGCTGGCCGTCTGTAAATGAACGACGCGGGGACAGAGTCCATAGAGGCGTGGCTGGAGTCGCGTCCGAGCGAAGGCGGCGGGTGTGGCCGGCTCCGGTGCGGCACATGCGTGGGGGAATGGCACGTCGAGGCCTACCTCGGCGCAGGGTTGTCATCCGAAGTGTACCGCGTGCGGAACCTGCGGCTTAGTTACGAGGGCGCGCTTAAACTCCTGGTCAATGACGCGCGCAACCTGAAGACCCGATTCCTGGCTGAGATCGACGCACTTCGCTTCCTGTCGCTGCCGTCCCTGCCGCGTTTCTTCGGGGCCGGCGAGTTTGGAGGGAAGCCGTTCTACGTGATGGAATACCTCCTGCCGCTGCCCGATCCGATGCCTCGCGGCGATGTGCCGGGCTTCATGAACAAGGTCGCGAAGGCGGTTCAGACACTGCACGAGGCGGGGTACGTCCACCGCGACCTGAAGCCAGGTAACATCCTCCTGCGAAGGAACGGCGATCCTGTCCTGATCGACCTCGGCCTTGTGAAGCAGCGCGGCAATGAACACACGCCTCTTGGCTGGAAGCCGCGCAAGGTCTCGATGGTGGACGGCAAGCCCGTCGGCGTCGGCACGATTGACTTCGCCGCACCGGAGCAGCTTCTGGAGGGCAAATCGCTTGTGCAGGGCGACGTTTTCTCCCTTGGCAAGATAGCGTGGTATTTGTACGGGGAGAATCCGCCCTCGACCATGCGCTCGATAATTCATCGTGCGACGCGCGAAATCCCGACGGAACGTTACGAGTCGGCGCAGGCTTTTGCGGCGGCGGTTCGCCGCAGGAACAGGCATACCGTCGTTCTGTGGCTGCTGGTAGCGCTTGGCGTGTCCGCTATGGTTCTTGCCGTAGTGTTCCGTGCCGAGATAAAGAAAAAGTTGGTGGACTTGCTTGTGCCGCAGGAACCTGTGGTGGCGATCGCACCTAATCCGGATGCGGAAAACGAAGAACCACCGGCCCCTGTGGATCCCGCAGAGGAAGTGTTGCAGCGGCCGGACGAGTCGGAAGAGGCGTATTTTGAGCGGATGTCGCCGTTGGCGGAGGAGGGGGAGATACTTGCGCAGCTTGCCGTGGCCGAGGCGTGTTTCTACGGGAGGGGGACGCCGACGAACCGCGTTGCCGCCGTGGCATGGTACCGTAAAGCTGCAAATACCGGCGATGCCTCCGCGCAGGCATCGCTCGCATACTGTCTGCTAAACGGCCTGGGCTGCGAAAAGAACGTGGGCGAGGCTGCTGAGTGGTACGCCCGGGGGGCCGAACAGGACGATCTCAATGCGATCAACGGCCTGGCGTTCTGCCGCCTTAACGGCATCGGGGTTGAGAAGGACGAGAAGAGCGGTTTTGAGCTTGCGATGAGGGCGGCGTTACGCGGCCACGCGCCATCGCAGACGCTCGTTGGGGAATGTTTTCTTGAGGGACGCGGCGTGGCGCGCGATCAGGAGCGCGGCGAGACTTGGCTCTACCGCGCGACGCGCCAGAACAACAAGCGCGCGGAAATGCTCCTTCAGGTGTATTAGTTCGCCGCTGCGGCCATGTTGGCGATGAGGTCTCTGAGGCGCGCGATCATGCGGGCCTTGATCTGGTCCACGTTGTTGCGGGTTATGCCGAACTTGCTGGCAACGTTTGCTGGCTTTTCGTGCATGACCGCCACATGGCGGAATATCTCGCGCGTGGAAGGCAGGATAGAGTCATCCGCTAGCAGTTGCTGTAAGGCAGCTTCCTTCGTGTTGTTCTGCCAGACCGCTTCTTCTGCTTCATCATCCGGTCGCCGCAAGTACTTCATCCGCTCTTTTGCCTCTTTTTCAAGCTCAGAGATCAAGATGGTTCTGAATTTCATGTGGCGGAGGGCATCCTCGGCTTTGTGTTTCACAATGCCCATCAAGTAGTTGTGGAAGTAGCCATGTTCGTCAGGGACGTATTGGTAATGCGGCAGGCACTTCATGAGGGCGATGAGCACTTCCTGGATCACGTCGTCAGCCTCGACCGTGGGGTAGTGCGTCCGCAGGAAGGCGCGCATCGGTCCGGAGTATTTGTCATGGAACTCTGTCCAGCGGACGCTAGTCGCGTCGCCGGATAGGTCTTTTAGCAAAGTCACGGAAGTAGGTGGAATAGAAGCCATGGTGTATGTTTAAACATGCGGTCGCGGCAACGCGATTCTTTCGTGTGGGAGGGGGTCAGGTTACGGCGAGCATGGCGTCGATCGCGCGCTTGGCGCGGACGGCGATGTCCTCTGGCACGGTGACGATGGGCGAGAGGTCACGCAGGCAGTCGCACACCTTGTCGAGCGTGGTCTTCTTCATGTTGGGGCAGACGAGCTCGGCGGCGGGGTAGAATTGCTTGCCGGGGTTTTCCTTACGCAGGCGGTGGAGGATACCGAGCTCGGTGCCGACTATGAACTCCGTGTCGGAAGAGTTGCGCGCGTATGCGCACATGCCGCCGGTGGATAGACGCTGGTCGGCTGCGTCGCGCACTTCGCGAGGGCATTCAGGGTGGACCATCACGGTGGCGCCAGTGTGTGCGGCGCGGGCGGCGGCAATCTGCTTTGCGGTGAGGCGCGCATGCGTGGGGCAGTAACCGGGCCAGAGGACGTAGGTCACGCCGAGCTTGTCCGCGATGTGCGAGCCGAGGTGCTGGTCAGGCACGAACAGGATCTCGCGGTCTTTCGGGAACTGCGCCATCACCTTCTCGGCGTTTCCTGACGTGACGCAGATGTCGCACTCGGCCTTCACCTCGGCGGTGGAGTTCACGTAGCAGACCGCCGCGGCACCTGGATGTTGTGCCTTGAGTGCGCGGAGCTGCTCGCCCGTGATCATGTCCGCCATCGGACAACCCGCCGTGGGGTCGGGGATGAGGACCTTCTTCGCGGGGTTGAGGATGGCGGCCGTCTCGGCCATGAAGTAGACTCCGCAGAACACGATTACGTCCGCCTCGACGGACGCGGCCTTTCGTGCGAGCTCGAGCGAGTCGCCCGTGAAGTCGGCGATGTCCTGTACTTCGTCGCGCTCGTAGTTGTGCGCGAGGATAACGGCATTGCGGGCTTTTTTCAGCTCCGTGATCTGTTCTTCTAGTTTGTCCATGGCGGCGACTATTATACCATAAGGTTTCATTTGGTTGCACTATGCGGATTTCAAAAACGGAATAATTTATGAAATGCGATTTATGGGGGTCTGTCCCCAATGGACTCCTGGACTTTCGGGGGCCTGTCCCCACTGGGATTTTCGTGGGTCTGTCCCCACTGGATTTATAGTGGTCTGTCCCTACTGGGATTCAGGATTTCCAGGGGCCTGTCCCCACAAGATTTCCAGGGGCCTGTCCCCACAAGATTTCCAGGGGCCTGTCCCCGCTGTGGACTACGAATCATCACGTGGACGTGATAATCATGTGATGATTATGTGATGATTGTGTGATGATTATCACACGATAATTAGGTAGACTATCTGCGCCAAGGACAACTAACGAGAAAGGACATACCTATGGCGCGAAAAAGGAGAGTAAAAGAGAAGGGCGCAGCCTGGTACCACATCATTGCACGAGTGGTAAATCAAGAGTATTTGCTTGAGTCGGATAGGGTCAAGTCACGTTTACTAGACCTGCTCCACCGTGCGCTTGAGTTTTCGGGTGTGGAATTGGGAACTTACACAATCATGGATAACCACTTTCATCTGTTTGTGCATGTGCCAGAGGCGTGCGTGCTTGACGACAAGGAGATACTACGGCGAATCAGCGTACTAAACGGCGAAGCGCGCGCCGACGCTGTCCGGCGGCAGTGGGACAAATGGCGAAACTCCGGTCAAATAGAGCGATATGAGTCCGATCGCACCCGTTTTGTACGCCGAATGTATGACTTGAGCGAATTCATGAAGACGCTGAAGGAACTTTTCACGATGTGGTACAACCGCGAGTACAACCATGTCGGCACAATGTGGACGGGACGTTTTAAGAGCTTGTTGGTCGAGAAGGGGGTGTATGCCGGCTGGTTGCGCGCATACATCGAGGCAAATCCCGTTCGCGCAGGGATTGTGAACGATGTGGCGGATTATGCTTGGAGCGGACGGAGTGCTGCTCTACATGGCGACGTGGTCGCACAGCAGGGGCAGTCTCGTCTTGATGGCGAAATGAGCGGGTACGGTTTCCCAGTCGGGTATGCTGTACCATGTGCGCGAATAGTCGCTTTCTCGAATGGGCAGGTACTTGGCAGTCAATCCTTCGTGATACGGGTTGTGCGGGAGATGGGATTCTTCTCGCGTAGGACGCGCGCCTGGCCGCTTCGGGAAACAGAGTTCGGCAACAAGGTCTTCGCTGCTCTCGGTTATAAGCAAGATGCAATTGAACGAATCAACGCCGCCTAAACTTGAACGTGACATGTTTGAACATGCCACAATTGGAATTGGTTCAATCAACATTATCATGGAGGATAAGAGAGATGCAGGAAAATCGCCAAGAAATCAGTTCGTTACTTCCACACCGATTGCGTGATCCCATTGTGCCTGAGAATTGCAACCACGTGTCTTCAGCATCTTCGCCTAATGCGAAGGTATGTTTCTTTCGTGAGCTTTTCAAAGGACGGGAGGATGTCTATGCACGCCGGTACGTGAGTGCGAAGACTGGTAAAAGCGGATATTCCCCCGCCTGCACAACGGAATGGACACGCGGCCTCTGCGACAAGAAACACGTCTCGTGCGCCGTGTGTCCGAATCGGCGCTTTGTGCCGCTTGACGATGACGCAGTGCGGATGCACCTCATGGGCCATGACGCGAGGATGCATGACTTTGCAATTGGTTGCTATCCGTTGTTGACAGATGATACTGTGCGCTTCGCGGCCATTGACCTCGACGAAAAAAACTGGCGCTCTGGCTGCACTTCGATCTGCGATGTGCTGAAGGAACTTGGATTACCGGTCGCACGCGAGCGTTCACGTTCCGGGGATGGCGTTCATTTCTGGTTTTTCTTCAACAGCCCGCAGCCGGCGCGGTTTGTACGCGATGCCTTGACATATATTCTTTCGCTTGCGATGGAACACAATCCGGAAATCGGGCTCAGCGCGTATGACCGCATCTTCCCGAATCAGGATCGTGTGCCGAAAGGTGGTTTCGGGAATCTCATAGCCCTACCACTCCAGGGGACGGCAAGACGAGTTGGAAACACTTGTTTCGTCGATGATCATCTCGTGCCGTTTCCTGATCAGTGGAGTTTCCTAAACGGAATTCCACGCATTACGGGGGACAAACTTGCCGCAATCCGCGCACGTTCCATGTCCGAACGGCGATTTCTGATTTCACACGGCATAGACAATGCATTAGGAAACGAACCTTGGATGCTTTTCAATCCAAATCAGGGGTGCCAGAAACCATTGTCGCAACATGTTTCCTGCAAGGTTCAGATTACGTTGACAAACGCCATTTACTTCCAGCAGTCGGAATTGACACCCGA